>JBEKCL010000189.1:0-6608 GCA_050014895.1 Dehalococcoidia bacterium | reverse complement strand
CAACATTATTTTGGGAAGGTTGGGATAATAATAGCAGGGAGTTCCCTTCGCCCCGTAATTCTCTCGCGACATGATTTCCGATGAAACCCATACCCCCAGTGAGGAAGATCCTCATCTTAAACTTCCAAACCCCTGTGAGTTTTCACGAATTCCTTAAAGCCTTCTGCCTTTGAGTCTTTTTCTGACAGGACCAGGTTGGTTATGGGCCAGTCAATTCCTATATCCGGGTCATCCCATTTGATCGTGCCTGCACTTTCCTGGGCGTAATAGTTGTCCATCTTGTAGAGCAAGGTACAGTTGTCAGTCAGTGTACACATCCCAAGCGCAAGCCCTCTAGGTATATATAGCAGTTTTTTATTGCTTTCAGAGATAATCATACTATCCCATTTACCAAATGTAGATAAGCTTTTCCGCAAATCAACAAAAGCCATGAATATTTCGCCGCTCACAGCCCTGATCAGTTTTGTCTCCACATGCGGAGGAAACTGAAAGTGAAGCCCCCTCAACGTTCCCTTCTTTTTAGAGTAAGAATGGTTCTCCTGGACCCAATTTCGATGCAGTCCGTGATCCATGAATATCTTTTCATCATAAGTCCTCATAAAGAACCCCCTGTTATCTTCATGAGGCTCCGGGGTAATCTCAAACACCCCTTTAAGCTTCCTTTCCTTTATCAGCATCTTATTTGCCAATATTCACAACTGTGGGGTCATTGGGTAAGGGTAACATCGCCATACCAGTATAATGATACTTGTCCCGTAATATCTGGATGATTTCATCAGCAAAATTCCAAGCCAGTATTAACACGCACCCCGGTTTTTCTTTCATTACTTTAACGGGGTCAGCTATAGGTATATGTGTGCCGGCTGTATATTTCCCCTGCTTTAACTCATTCTGATCAGCAATCATCGAAACAACTCTCGTATCAATTTTACAGAAATTCAGCAGCGTTGAGCTTCTGGCTGAAGCACCATATCCCACAATCGGACCATTTTTTTTCATGGCTTCAGTTAATATCTCCATCAGCTGCTGGCGGTGGGAATAGACACGTTTAGCAAAATTTTCCCAGCTGTTTAGTTCGTTTACTTTAGCTGCTTTTTCAGCGTCCCGGTAAGATTGGACGACAGGTGATTCCTTTCCTTTCTTTCCTTTCCTGATATACAGAATGAGCGATCCCCCGCTTATTGGGCTTTTAATAATGTCAACAACAAAAAGGTCATACTGATTAAGCAGTTTCTCCACGCTCTTTAGTGTGTAATAACACAGGTGTTCATGGTAGATGGAATCATAATGGAGTCCCTCATAGATTACCTTGGCATAGTGGAATTCAATGGCCAGTATGCCATCCTCATCCAGACACATCTGAAGCCCCTGAACGAAGTCATGCAGATTTGCTACATGAGGCAGCACGTTTCGGGCGACAACCACCCTGGCTTGCCCACGCTCTTCTACTATCTCCCCGGCTGCCTTGACACCAAAGAATTTGCATTCTGTGGGAATACCGTTGGCTATAGCTATATCCGCGATGTTTTTTGCCGGGTCAACTCCCAGGACTATATAGTTGTTTTCGGTAAAAGGTTTTAAAAAAGCTCCGTCATTGCTGGCAACTTCTAATACATAGCTCTCTTTTAGATTCGGCATTCGGGTTAGAACTTCATTATAGAAGCTTTTAGCATGTTCCAGAGCAGTTTTTGAAGTAGATGTTACCCAAACATAATTTGAGAACAAGTCTGTTGGCTCCGCCGTTTCATTCAATTGCACCAAGCTACAATTTGAACAATAGCTTACGGACAACGGATAAAGTTTTTCCTTTTCATCCAAGCTTTTAAGAAGAGAATTGGCATATGGCTGTTTGCCCAGATCCAGAATCTCAGTAATATTTGGACTTTGGCAAACACGACAAGCTTTAATTCTTTTCATCTTCTATTTCCTAGTACCAAGTTGCATAAATAAGGTTAGTTCTTCATCAATTGCTCAGGATATATAATATCCTTAGTCGGAATTCTCCATATCAATTCATAGCGACCTGATTGCATTCTTCTCTGACTTTGGTAATAGGATAATCTCGCTGTTGTCCACTGTCAATACCGTTGAATGAACGGGGATTGCTCCATTCCACGAAGAGGGTAAGGCAGGTTCCTGCACGCTGCCAAAGTGGGCCTCTTGGGACTAGCTTTCAAAGTGAGCAGGATAATGAGCGTGACTCTCCTTCACTTACATCCTGAAATTGCTACGCAGCGAGAACGGGTGGTAACAAGCCATGACCCGTATATCAATGGGACTGCATCGCAGAAAAAAGCGGTTTGTGAATCAGAGCCATTATCATTGCTACAAAGCATCCCTAGTTCACCGGCATCGAGAAGAAGATTTTCGACTTACTCTGAAAGAAAACAGACTGTATCATATTGGATTGCTGAAGCAAGTACCAGCGTAAGGTTACAGGTTAAATTTCAAACATTTATATTGTAGTATTTTAGTTGCCTTTATAATATGAATTAAGCCCAACTGTTCTGGCTAATTTAATATTTGGATGAATTGCTCCCGATAATTGTATCACGCATAAATTAGAGCCATTGCGGTCTTACGATACTGTATCACCTTACTAGTGACCATCATATAGACTGTACTTTCACCTGGACGATATGTAGTCTTGCAAAGCATCTTTCCACTCCCGCATGTCCCTCATGCCAAGAAGCTTTAGCTGGTAATTATCTAATACCGAATAACGTGGACGTTCTGCTTTTTGGGGATACTCCATCGTTGAAATAGGCATTACACGTGTTCTAAATCCTGTTAGCTTCAGTATTTCGCAGGCAAAATCATACCATGAACATGTACCGCTGTTAGTTATATGAAACACCCCGTAATATTTGGTCTTTATCAATTTTGATATTTTATCAGCCAGGTCCACAGCATAGGTGGGTGAGAATACCTGATCATTAACCACACGTAATTCATCTTTCTCCTGCGCTAACTTGATCATAGTCTCTACAAAATTGCCACCTTTTCCCATGCTTCCCGCCCGGCCAAAAAGAGCAGACGTGCGTACGAGAAAATGTTTTGAACACAAGTGTTGCACATATTTCTCTCCAGCTAGCTTGGACTCGCCATATATGCTAATTGGGGCAGGGCGATCGAACTCAGTATAGGGGCGAGTACGATTCTTGTCCACCCCAAAAACATAGTCGGTACTTAACTGTACAATAGCCGCACCAAGTTCCTGAGCAGCGACTGCAACATTTCTTGCCCCCAGCGCGTTTACTTTGAAGGCCAGATCAACATTATCCTCGCAGTCATCCACGCGCACGTATGCGGCTGTATTGATAATTATTTCTGGCTTATGTTTGTGGCATATTTGGAACACAGAATCGATATCTGTTATGTCTATATCTTTATCCGTCAGGGCTATTAAGTCATATTTTTTGAGCGCAACACATAGTTCACTGCCAAGTTGCCCGTTTGCGCCAATCAATAACACTTTCATCGATTTTTATACATTCTTTCGTAGTATTTCGAGTATTCGCCACTTTTTATGCGGCGCCACCATGATTCGTTCTGCCGGTACCATTTCACAGTAGCTTCCATGGCAGAGTCAAAGTTATACGACGGAGCCCACCCCAACTCCCTGCTTATCTTCTTGTCGTCCAGGCTGTAGCGCCTATCATGTCCTGGCCTGTCGGTAACAAAATGCATCATGTCTTCTTTTTTGCCTAGCAGTTTTAGCAGCGTATGAACGATATCCAGGTTAGTCTTTTCACTGCTCCCCGCAATGTTATAAATCTCCCCGGGCTTTCCTTTTTCAAGCACCGCCAGTATCGCGCTGCAATGGTCTTCTACGTAGATCCAATCACGTACATTCAGGCCGTCACCATAAACCGGTATTGATTTCCCTTCGATAACATTGCTAATCGCCAGAGGAATCAACTTCTCAGGAAACTGGTAAGGACCGTAGTTATTCGTGCAGCGCGTAATCATCACAGGCGTTTTATGAGTGTTCCAATAGGCCAATGCCAGCAAGTCTGCCGATGCCTTACTCGCCGAATAGGGACTGCCCGGATCTAGATTTGAAAGCTCGGTGAAACTGCCATTTTCTATAGAGCCATAAACTTCATCGGTAGAGACCTGGATGTATTTTTTAATACCATATTTCTGAGCGCCTTCAAGCAATATCAGCGTTCCCTCAACATTGGTCCGGATAAACGGTGATGCGTCCAGTATGCTGCGGTCTACATGCGATTCAGCAGCAAAATTAACTATTGCGTCGAAGCCTTCCGAAAGAAGTTTATTGACTGTCTCGCGGTCTGCTATATTGCCATGTATAAAACGATATCCTTTATGCTTTTCTATATCCTTAAGATTTTCCAGGTTGCCGCAATATGTCAGGCAGTCCAGGTTAACAAGGTCCCATCCCGGGCGTTTATTCAATATCAACTTGATAAAATTGCTTCCAATAAATCCGGCTCCGCCGGTAACCAGAATCTTCATAATTTTTCCGTTATTTATAGGGAGGATAGAACCAATCAAAAGGTTGATTCACCCTAGGATCTTTTTTATTGCCATTTATTTCCACAGGCACTATTGTTGGGTCATTCCAGGGACGACGTTCCTCATCAGGATTCTTGGGATCATATAGCTTGTTTGTAAAATATACAGTTATGGACAGCTCATCACACACATTTTTTGTTCCATGCCAGTAATGGCCAGGAATACGTACCAACGTAGGTTTACTGCCACTACCGACGATTTCAACCAGCTTATTGGTACGCTCGTCATAAGCACAGATTTTCAATGCGCCCTTCAGCACAAGAAAATAATCTACCTGCCCACGCAAATGGCGATGCCAGGCACGAACAATGCCGGGATAACTCTGGCTCAAATTAGCCTGATTAAACCATTCATCAATAAGTTCAGACCAATCCGACCTTATGGCTTCTGCGAACAAGCCGCGTTCATCTGGAAGCAGGTTAATCTCTTGTGACTTAATCCCTTCTAAAGAATAGCTTTTTATCACAGCAAATACATCTCCATTTCTGAGTACTACAGTTCTACCACAGCGTCATCGCCAAGAAACAGTTTTTTATGCCTGAAATTTCCCTCTGCATTAACGACCTTGCAGGCCCGGCCGATTATGCTATCCGTCAGCCGGTCCACATTTTTTATATGGCATCCACCCAGTATCACCGAGTGTTCAATTGCTGAATCCTCAATTATCGTCCCTTCCCCAATGCTGGTAAAAGGTCCGATGAACGAATTCTGGATGCGGCATCCCTCTGCGATAGAGACAGGGCCACGTATCTTGCTATTGATTACTTCGGCGCCCCGGCGTATTTCTACTCTTCCAGCAATATTGCTTTCAGCGTCCACTTTGCCATTTACCTCTCTTTTCAACAGGTCATCCAAAACAACCCGGTTGGCCTCCAGCATATCGTCCTTCTTCCCTGTATCCAGCCACCACCCGGTCAGTATATAGCTACCCACTTTTCTGTGATTATCGATCATATTTTGTATAGCATCAGTGATTTCAAGCTCACCCCGCCAGGATGGCTTAATATTTCTTATGGCTGCATGAACATGCTTGTTAAAAAGGTACACCCCTACAATGGCAAGGTCACTTTTGGGTTTCTTAGGCTTTTCGACCAGGTGCAGCAGCGAACCATCTTTATTTACCTCGGCCACACCAAAAAGGGTCGGGTCCCGCACAGACTTGAGTAAAATCAGGGAATCGCAATTATCATCGCTGAACTGCTCCACAAATTTTTTAACCCCACCATGGATAAGATTATCACCCAGAAACATAAGAAAAGACGATTGCCCGAGATAATCCCCGGCAGTGCTAACTGCGTGCGCTAGTCCGCGAGGTTCATCCTGCATGATATAGGTGATCCGGGCACCCCATTTTGACCCGTCACCGGCAAACTCTTTGATCAGATGTCCGGTCTCCGGAGCGATGATCATGCCTATATCTGTAATGCCGGCATCAACAACCTGGTCAAGTACATACGATAATATAGGCTTATTGGCAACAGGTAAAAGTTGCTTGGGGATGGTGGTAGTAAGCGGCTTAAGCCGGGTACCCTTGCCACCTGCTAATATCAAAGCTTTTATCTTCTTTTTCATAGCCAGTCGCATAATACAGTTGAATTACGTTGAATTATGTCAAATTTTCACGTATATATCAAATACCTTACATGTTGGGCGCACGAGTATCACCTCGTATTACATCAGCTTAATATTAGCTCGAATGACCTTATTCAGCCTGTAGCCCTGGCGTTACTGGGACTGATACTGGAAAATCTTGATATATGACGTTGTAACCTGGCCGTCTTGTTTCTTCTGGCTTGAGCTATATACTAACTTATAGTTCTTGAGAGCATCCAGCGGTACGGGGCTGATATAAGGATCCACACCTACGATCCTGTACATTTTCGGCTGCTGAGAAGAGATGAACTGCTCTGCTTCCTGCCTGGAGTTAAATTTTCTAATCTCGTTTATCACCTTGTACTGTTTGCCATCGTTTGAAAGTGCATTATCGTAACCAACCACATTAACGTCGCTGGGAACCACCTGTTTGCCTTCGAAGTTGTACAGCCTTACAACCATGGCCTGGTAAT
>JBEKCL010000188.1:0-6638 GCA_050014895.1 Dehalococcoidia bacterium | reverse complement strand
AGGGGCCGAAGATCAGAGATAGGGATATTCCCGAGGTCTGGCTTGAAGTAGTTTTCAATCTGGCCTTTGTACTTTTTATGCGTCAGGTAGGCCAGGTTCGGCTTTGTAAAGTCCAGCCATTTATCTAGGTATTCCCCCAAGGTCATATCTGACGGCACCATGTAAATACCGCGCTCCATCTCATCGATGATGCGGTACATTTCCTTTTCAGCTTCTCGCTCATTGGTGGTCTTGACTGAAATGAATTTTCGTTTCGGCTTGGTGTTAATCACGATCAGGAGTGAGGAGTCGGAGCGCTTCTCGATGTGGCCGGTGAGTTTACGAGGCATATTGATCCCTCATTTCCCTAATTGTCATAGCCGGGGCATTCCCTGCTAATCCCTCTTTTCAATTGTTTTGATTGGACCGTGCTCTTTCTCATAATCAGCGATATGCCGTTCGATGATGTATTCAATTTCCATGGCGATCGACCGCTTGTCCAACTCAGACAGAAACCTTATTTTTTCAAAATTGTCATCCAGGAGACGAAGGGTGAACTGCCGCTTATCTGTAGCCATAAGGCAACTCCTTATGAATTCATTATGAAACTATTATAATTAGTATTCCATTTTAAAACAAGTTTAAAAATATTATTGACATCATTGTGAATTCACTATAAGCTATTCATAATGAGTTATAGTGAATTCACTTGAGAAAAGAGATCGGTTCTCGGTATGCCGGGCTTCCCTCGCCTCGAATTTGGTTAAAGGAGTGGAGCGTCTCCAATGGCAGAACTGGCCTACAGTGTGGTTCAAACGGCGAAAATACTCGGATGCGGCAAAGACGCCGTGTATACCATGGTGGAACAGAACAGGATTCCCTATATACGAACCGGAACTCGCAGAGTGATCATCCCAAAGTCTGCCTTGGAGAAATGGCTGCTGGAAAAGCCTTTTGAAAATGTTGAATGGTGCTCTAATGCCATCACAATTAAGCCTGGCCGGATCGGAGTCCAGAGCGTTGGCATGGTAAAACACCCAGCCTTGAAGCCTGGCTGCGGTGGCCGTAAGCGTAAAACGATCACCGACCGGAAAAATTCTTCGTAGCTTCCAATGCACGCGTCAGGTTCTTGCAGAAATCCGTCATTGCGCGGTCCCCGAAGTCATTGCGCATCGGGGTGTCTTTCCAGAAAGGGATCACTATGCCCATTCGAGTACTTGACCCTGATGGAAGAGTAATGCGGCCAGTTTCACCGGCTAAAGCAGAAAACTGGGTGGAGTACTCCCGTGCCTGCTGGGTTCATGCCCCGGAAGTTGAGCCAAACAAGCAGCGCGGCACAATCATCCGGACGCATCCGGTCGCGGAACAGCCGACGGAACGATTCGAAACCCAGATATACAATGGTGACGGTGAGTTCCTGGGTTATCTTCACATGGAGATGGCCGGCCTCTATATACGCAAGAGACAGATTGCTCAAATAGGCACATCAACAGAGGATGGGCCCCGGGCGGCAATCCTCCTGCACACAGTTGGTCCCGAGGCAATGGAAGCGATTCGCCGCATTGAGGGGTGGCGAATTTCAGAGGGGTTGAAGGCGCGGGCTGCAGTGCGTAGGGAAATTGAAAAAGAAATGTCCACTTTATCTGGCGAGAAGCTTGAGAGCAAGATCCTGGAGTCGGTATTGCAGCGTCTCGGCAAGAGTGAGGCCGAACTGGCTCTCTCAGCTCTCAGAGGCATGAGGATGTGGATTGTTGCGCTGGAAATGGCGCTTGCACCGGACCTGGCCGATATTCGACGACGGTTGATTTTGGAGAGGCGGCAGCTATAACCTGCTGCGTATTCCGGAGTTTAATAATTCAACAACGAAGAGAAGCGAGTATGTAGTAAAAGAGTGTCTTTACCTTTGGCGTCTGGTGGGGGAGCACCAAATTTCCAGGTTGATTGATCATTCCTTGCGAGCGTCAGACTGGCGGGAAGACTTTGGCGACAGAAGTATGAGGAATCGTTTGCCCTGATCGGCGTCATGATCAGGGCTTTTTAAAAGAAACTGGAAAGGAGCATGGCGGCGAAAAGATGGCGGATGATAAACAAGCGGGACAGATTAAAATAGAGCCAGGGTCGAAGATCAACTGGGGTAGCAAATTTCCCTTCTTCATGGTGCCAAACAGCGTCTTCGACATGGACATCCAGATCGCGGCCTACGAGAGGGCCGGACATGCAAAGGGCGTCAACGAGAAAGCAGTGGTTAAAAGAGGGATCAAACCGGCAGAGATGCTCGTTTACTTTTATCTGGCCCGTTGCTGCAATGCCGCCAGTCAGGATGCCTTCCCATCTTACAGCACTATTGCCAGGAAGTGTAGGCTTAGCCGCAGCACGGTGTTCGAGGCTATTGACATGTTGACCAGATCAGGACTGATCATCAAGAAGAATAGACAGCAAAAGATCGGCGAGCGCGTTCCCAATCACTATCTGTTAATGCATCCGGAAGACTTGGGGTGCAAAGAATCTGAGCTACCCATAACGCCTGGCAATATACCTGAACCAACTATGCCGCCAGGCGATACAGTCACTATACCGCCTGGCGGAAACAACTATACTGCCGGGCGGCACCTAAAAATACTAAGTTATAAAAAGAAAGATCAACAACGAACGATCAGAGATTGTTCCTCGATAGGAGATCGGGGCTGCAACAAAAAAGACGTTGTCGTTGAATCTATGAACCAACTCGATTCTGTTGAACAAGTAATTGACTATGCCGCGCGCAAGGGAATTGATGTATCCGAGGACTGCGCCAGAGATTTCCTAGCTGTTGCCGGAAGTATAGATCGAGCGATAATTGCAGTTGATCGGGCAGCTGTGTCTGCGTTATCCAAGTTACGACGTGGAGAACAGATTCACAACCCTGCGGGTTTGCTCTTTAAGGCGTTAGGATTTAACTCGGGGGCCAAACTGAATCTTAAAAACCTGGATTCAGAAAAAAAGAAACGTCTGGCTGAGAAGGAAAAGAAGTACAAGGATATCTATTTATCTTGAGGAAACTGCAACTAGAAGATATGGGATCATGTTATCGGTGAGGTTTCCGGTGGATCGGCGTATTTTCTACATTATTCGATAAATCGTGCGGTGCCTATTACGTTAGTGCTCTGTTCGTAATGATCACTCTTGCACAGCATGTAGCTTTAGGTCGGTATGTGTGTATTTATGTGCAATAGGAAAACATGTCGCAATTAGTCGATTAATTATTACCTACAGTGAGAAGGATAACCATAATAAACATAGAATTTCTTATCGTGGTAATATAAGACAAATTTTTCGAGTAAGGAGGGATATATGAGAAACGCCACTCGTTACTGTCAGGAAAATAACAGTCCCCGATGAACTAAGGCCATCAACCACCATTCACCGGGGACGAGTACCCTTCCTTTGCAGGGCAAAGGTGCAGGCATTTTTATTTTAGCCTGACACTCGGCCTTTGTAAAGGAATGGCTGAGAGGAGGAAAGCTTTTCTTTGCTATTTAGGGAGTTACGACGAAAATATCAGTCATGTTAAATCAAAACCGATTTGAAAAAGACTGAGGAGGAACTGACAATGATTAGGAAGATCAGGATGACCTGCCAACTGTTGATCACGGTTGCATTGTTTGTCGCCATGCTAGTATCTCCTTGGGCGGGAACAGTTATGGCACAAACTACTGGCAATGTGCAAACAGGCACGAATTCTGTAACGGGTACGAGTGAAGCAACGAATACGAATTCTGCATCTCAGGTTGTCTACTACAGTAAAAAGCAAGTGCTGGCAGACGGTGGAACAAGGTACACTTTTATCATTGGCGGAGTTGAAAACGTCCTACATGTTCCGCCAGTGGGCTTTGACCCTGCGACAGCAACTGATGCTCAACTCGCGGAATACGGCTATCCAGCCAGACCTAAAGATCAAACAGGGTTAACCGGATGGCAGAACAAATGGGGCCGCTTTAAGCCTAAAACGAGTTCCGCGGAACCGACCATTACGATTATGAAAAAATCAATTAATGACAGCAGCGGTTCTGGTTGGGCAGGTTATGCAGATTACTATGCAGGCCAAACGACTAAATTTGGCACGGTGGATGGTTATTACAACCAGCCTAGTTATAACACCGGTTCACCATCTGATGCCAGGGAAGCTTCCTGGGTTGGTCTGGGGGGTTATAACACTTCATCTCTGATTCAGGCAGGGACAGAAATGGATGCCCCCACTCCGACATATTATGGCTGGTATTTGTACATGGATGCGTCTGGGAGCACTACGGGGCATCCGTCTACAATCGTAGTTCACCCCGGCGACAGTATGTATGCGATGGTCTATTGGACAACCAGCAATTGGCCTGCCGGATTCGAGGTCTGGGACTGGACTACCATGACCGATTTCTATGTAACTGCTCAAGCACCATCGGATTGCTATAATGGACAAAGTGCAGAGTTTATAGATGAACGGCCGCAGGTCGTTGGACAAAAAAACGATTATTTCCCTGTCGCTGGTTTTAATACCCCAATTACATGGACCGATTGCGAAGTCCAATATCCTAACAACGATAATGGGGTTAACTTTGGAACATTACTCACTGTTAAGCAGGTTATGACTGGTGGCACTGGATATCCTTTAGTTACGCCTGGATCAATTAATTCCACTTATAATGGCTTTACAGACACCTGGAGTGCGGGTCATTATCAATAACCGGCCGTTCGAGTTTGTCTCCTGTTCGGGCTTCTAGCACTACATGCCCCGCAGGTCATTCTGCGGGGCATGTAGCAAGACTTCGAGCAATGTTTACCTGAAGGTATCGCGAGTCAGGAAGGAGCATTTTCCATATCTTGCTTTCCGCGTTGTAGTCGCTCTTGGGTGTGCTGGGTGAAGCATATGAAGGTATATCAGCAAGATTATAGAATTAAATACAAAGTATGCTATAATCTGCTGTCAAGGTTTGTACCATATGTTTGACTCGTTTGACAACCAGGTATGGGCCATTCAGATTCGGGAGAGAGTGTGATACCTATGAATCTAAGAATTCTTGTAAGCAAGCGATTCGCGATCGCTTTGTTGCTTGTATTTCTGTGCACGATATTTGGGGCGACTGTCGAGAGTCCTTCTAGTGCCAGTGCTACAACTCCCGGCACGATCGGTACTGTAGCCGGGAACGGTTCCCGGGGCTATTCCGGCGACGGGGGACCGGCCGCCAGCGCCGCGCTATACGGTATTGGAAGCTTGGCGGTGGACGCCTCCGGCAATATCTATATCGTGGATTCATTCAATAACCGCATCCGCAAGGTTGACACATCCGGCATCATCACCACCATTGCCGGCAACGGTTCCTATGGCTATTCCGGAGACGGGGGGCCGGCTACCGGTGCCGAATTTAGAGAGCCTTACGGCGTGGCGGTGGACGCATCCGGCAATATCTATATTGCAGACACATATAACAGCCGCATCCGCAAGGTTGACACATCCGGCATCATCACCACCATCGCTGGCAATGGTGCATATCTCAGCATGTACTACGGCGAAGGGGGGGCGGCAACCAAGGCGGCGTTCTTTCCCGGAAATGTGGCGGTGGACGCATCCGGTAATATCTACATCGCCGATCCGTACGATAACCGGATCTGCAAAGTGGATAAAGATGACATCATCACCACCGTGGCCGGAAATGGCTCCTATAGCTATTCCGGAGACGGAGGACCGGCTGTCAAGGCCGGCCTGGATTATCCAACCAGCGTGGCGGTGGATGCCTCCGGCAATATTTACATCGCCGATGCTGCAAACAACGCAATCCGCAAGGTTGACAAATCCGGCATCATCACCACCGTGGCCGGCACCGGGGTTAAGGGCTATTTCGGAGACGGAGGACCGGCTGTCGGGGCCGGCCTGGATTATCCAACCAGCGTGGCGGTGGATGCCTCCGGCAATATCTACATCGGCGACACCAATAACTACTGCATCCGCAAAGTTGATACATCGGGCGCCATCAACACCGTGGTCAGCAACTGTATACCGGGCGGCATCGGCGGGGGGCCGGTCGATAACCCTAGAATATGCGTGGCAGTGGATGCCTCGGGCAATCTTTATTTCAGCGAGTTCTATACCACCGTCTGCGAAGAAAAAGCCCCCATACTGCCTTCGGCAACCGGACGAAAAACGATCGTTTTCACCGTTGGCCAGCCATCCTACACTGTTGACGGACGATCTTTTGCTATGGATGCATCTCCGTTCATCTCCAACGGTCGTGTTCTGGTGCCGGTGCGCTATCTGGCCGATGCCCTGGGCGTCCAGACTGCCTGGGATACATCGCATACAGGTGCAGTTCAACAAGTCTACATCATCAGCAGAAATGTTTCCGCGATCTTAATCATTGGCAGCGCTACCATGGAAACGTCGATTGATCAGGGCGGCGGATCCCCGGTCTCCAAGATAATCAATATGGATGTAGCACCTGTCATCATCAACGGCAGGACATATTTGCCAGCCCGTTATGTGACAGATACCTTTGGCTGTAAGATTTACTGGAATGAGGAAGCTCAAACAATAACAATATCGCAACAGTCTATGTGAAAAGCTCTAAATCGGCTAAACCTGAACGCTGTACACATTAACGGCAAAGCAAGAGGCATATTCCATAATGCAAACA
>JBEKCL010000187.1:0-6656 GCA_050014895.1 Dehalococcoidia bacterium | reverse complement strand
GCCAGGCTCGAAATGTCCACCTCGATGTTGTGAGGCAGGTCGTCTGGAAGAGCTTCAATTTGCAGAGTATTCATAGCATGAAGCATGGATACATTCTTCAGCTTTAAGGCGGGTGCTTCACCGATAAACACCAGGGGCACCTCAGCCTTCAGCTTCTCTGTCATCCTGACCTGGTAAAAATCAACATGGATGGGTTCTCCGGTCATAGGATTCCGCTGAATATCACGGATAATAACGTTCGATGGAGATGCAGCGTCTGTCATCTTGATTGAAATCAGATCAGTGCCGCCTGCCCTGGCCAGAACATGACTTAACTTGCGGACGTCAACCTGGACAGGCAAAGATTCAATCCCATGGCCGTAAATGTTGCATGGAATTAATCCGCCCCTGCGTAGAAATCTAACTTTCTTTCCCGTAAT
This sequence comes from Dehalococcoidia bacterium, assembly GCA_050014895.1. Taxonomy (GTDB): domain Bacteria; phylum Chloroflexota; class Dehalococcoidia; order GIF9; family UBA5629; genus JAFGLP01. The sequence goes on along the minus strand of JBEKCL010000187.1, from coordinate 6,237 downwards.
ATCTCTTTTCTTTACTTCAAGCTCAAGTCTTCTCATCGTCTTTCTCCAGAGTTAGTAACAAAACATAAAGATTAACTTGTTTGAGGGTTAAAGTCAAATTCCCTTAGTGCCATTTAATTTTTGTGCTTTAGCCCTGCACGCTGGAAATAGGCCTTGCATTCCGCACAGGTTGCAATCGTGATGACGGCAGTCCTGAGTTAAATCAAGAGAAAACATGCTCTGCCGCTCTTTTTTCAGGAAAGCATTACTTATACCTGAACTTATATTCTGCCATGGCAATACTTCTTCCGGGTCACGATCGCGATGCGCATAAAAAGATGGGTCAACTCCGCATTCATCGAATGCCTGTTGCCATTTACTGAGATCAAGGAATTCGCTCCAGGTATCAAGACGGCATCCTTTTTTCCAGGCGGTATATATGACCGGACCCAGGCGGCGGTCGCCCCTGGAAAGCACCGCCTCCAGCAGGCTGGTTCTGGGATCATGCCAGGATAACTGTATGTTGCCGCGTTTCAACTGATTTTGCAGCAGGTTGTGCTTTTGATTTAACATCTCTTCCCGGTCCTGGGCTGACCACTGGCAGGGTGTGTGGGGCTTGGGTACAAAGGAGGAAACCGAGACCCTGACCCTGGGAGGCCGTCCCCGGATACCCTTACCTAACCTGCAAATTGTGTCGACCAGGCTTGCGATGGCTGCGACATCATCGAGAGTCTCTGTCGGAAGCCCGACCATGAAATATAATTTAAGATTCATCCAGTCTTTCTGGAAGGCTGTAGAGAAAGCCTCCATCATAGCTTCCTGGGGAATATATTTATTAATAGCCTTTCTCATGCGCTCACTTCCGGCCTCGGGGGCAAAAGTAAGAGTGGTCTTGCGGCCGGAGGGGAGGGAATCAATCAAATCAATAGACGTCTTATCCAATCTCAAGCTTGGTAAGGATACTGTGATACCATCTTCAGAATATCTATTCGTGATGCTCCCAATAAGATGGTTGATTCCGCTGTAATCACCGGAACTGAGCGAAACCAGGGAAAGCGTGTTATAACCGGTGTTATTAAGAAGGCAATCAACGGATTCAAGTATCTTTTCTTCGGGCAACTCCCTTACAGGCCGGTAGAGCACACCTGCCTGGCAGAAGCGGCATCCCCGGCTGCAGCCGCGTTGGATTTCTACGGCTGCCCGGTCGTGAATTACTTCAATATATGGTACGACAGGCCTTATTACGGGTTTAAGCTCGCTGGCAATAACGCGTTGAATTTTATCCGGCGCATTCGCGTCTGTAGGGGTAAGTGAAGTTAGAGTCCCATCCGTGTCGTAAGAAGGTGAGTAAAAGCGCGGTACGTAGATGCCGGGAAGCCGGCAGAGCTGCTGCAGTAATTCAAGCCTATTCTGTTTATACTTATGCCAGGTGTTAATGATACCAGGCATTGCATCTTCAGCTTCGCCTATAAAGAACGCATCAATGAAATCGGACATGGGTTCCGGGTTCATGGCGCAGCTGCCGCCTGCGATAACCAGGGGGCAGCTCTCATCCCGTTCATGGCTGAAAACAGGAATACCGGAAAGGTCCAGCATGTTTAACACTGTAGTACAGCTCAATTCATACCCAAGTGAAAACCCGATAATGTCGAATTGATGCAGGGGATGACGCGTCTCCAGACTGTATAGCTGCAGGCTATGCTGCCTGAGCTGATCTTCCATATCAGGCCATGGGGCATACGCTCTTTCGGCAAGCACGCCGGGCATGGCATTCAGTAATTCATAGAGTATTGGGATCGCCATATTGGACATTCCCACTTCGTAGATATCAGGAAAAGCCAGCGCCACTTTAACGGCTACAGCATCCCAATCCTTGGGCATGGAATTCCATTCGCTGCCGGTATACCTGGCTGGTTTTGTAACTTTGTGAAAGATGCTATCTTCTACTATGTCCATTTTAGCAACCTTTCAATTATAGCTGGACGATAACACACGTACAATTATAGTTGCGAAATGCCTGCCGGAACTTACGGATATGACTAGCCATGACACATTGAAACCTGATAAAGTTAAAGAGTATATAATAATCAGTATACCGGTTACCTCTGTTAGGAGGCTGCACGGGGGTTTGTTATATGGTGAGGAAAGAACTTAAGCAAGAGCAAAAAAAACCCAAATCAAAAGCTAAAAAACGGCTTGCTTCTGCAAAAAAGGGCTCGGTAACCGGAGTTGCGAAGGTTGAGAAAAACGAGTCCAAAACCGTTGAAACTAAGCCTCCCATGCTTCCAATGGGTGATTTGCTTTCAGTAGTGCGCATGGGGATTTGTTTTTTTGATAAAGAGGGCAAAGTCGCCTACTGTAACGAGCATTTTTCAGAAATAACGGGATTGCAACTGGAAAAACTGGCTGGTAAAAAGCTCCGGAAAAATATGTTGTGGGGTGCCAGGGGTCAGCAGGACGAGTTCCAGGAATTATTCGCGGAGGCAAAGGAATCTGGCAAGCCTTTATTGCGTGACTGTCTGCCGGTAGGTACTGGGGAAGAAGAACAGAGATATTGGAACCTTAACCTGCTGCCGCAGTATGAGAGTAATGTCGAATATAGCGGCATGTATCTGGTTATTGAGGATGTAAGTACCATCAGGCCCAGGGCCGGCGTTATGGAGCTAATGAGTGGCTTCCATCGGGCCGCGTTGCAACATAATGAAATGCAGGGCTTACTGGACAACCTGGTTGATGTTCTAAAGGATTTCAGTAATTGCTCATATGTAAAAATGACCATAGTCGACAAAGCCGCCAACCAGGTAATCAGGGCGGAGACAGGGGGAGGGCCCGGCCTGTGGGATGCAGACCAGACAGTATCAAGCGACTTAGTAGACAGCATTTTTGGTGAGAATGGAAGTGAAATACCGTCCTACCGGACCAGCACAAGATCGATTTATCTGGAGAATATTAACCAAATGGAAGACAGTCTGGAAGGAGCCTTGAAAGACCTGGTTGTCAATGCTCGCAACTCATACGGTTTCCAGTCCCTGGCTCTCATACCTATCAAATTAGACAATAGAATTACCGGATTTATCCAGATGGCCAATAAGAGAGCCGGCGGCATTCCTGGCGAAGTGCTGGAAGCGGTGGAAAATACTACCGACCATCTCAAGATAATACTGGACAGGATAGGCTTGAAAGATGATGTACGCAAGCAGCGAGAGAACTTGCTGCGACAGATGCATGAACGCAGCGCCCACCTTGAAGCCTTAAGCGAGAGGCTTAAACAAGAGATGTCTGAGCGTAAGAAGGCGCAGGAAGAAATGCGTGTGCAGCGTGACCTTGCAACCGAGCTTAGCGGTATTGATAACATAGACGCAGCCTTGCATTTCTGCCTGGATGCCGCGATACGCGTGGCAGGGGCAGATTCCGGTGGTATTTATATAGTGGAAAGGCAAACCGGGCAGTTGATCTTAATGTGTAGCAAAGGGCTATCCGATGAATTCGTGAGAAGCGTTTCTCACTATGATGCTGCTTCCCCCAATGCCCAATTGATAATGGAAATGAAGCCTATTTACTCTCGCTTCAATGATCTTGATCTGTCGCAAGGCGACCTATTCAGGGTGGAAGGCCTTAAAGGTGCGGGTATAATTCCCATCCTGCACGATGGCAAGGCCATAGGCTGCCTGAACCTTGCATCCCACGTCCATGATGAGATTTCCTTGAACCAGCGCAGTGCGCTTGAGGCAGTGTCTGAACAGATAGGATCTGTTATAACCCGAATACAGGACAGGAAAGCCCTGGAGGATAGCGAAGAGCGGTACCGCACACTGTTTGCTAGAACTGCGAGTCCCATCCTGATTGCAGATGCCGATGGTAACTACCTGGATGGGAATGACGCCGCCCTGGCCTTCCTGGAATGCACGAGAGAAGAATTGATTGCTATGAATGTCAGGGACACATTACCACCCTATTTGAATGAACAATGGTTCGAGCAATACCGCGATAGCTGGGAGAAAGGTGGAACGATTGAAAGGGACTATTACGTCTGGGGTAAGATAAAGGTCATGGAGATGACGCTTACGTCATTGCAGCTTGGTGGGCGCAGGATTGTATTCGGGATCGGCAATGACATCACTGAACGTAAGAAGGCCGAACTTGCCTTGCGTGAATCGGAGGAAAAATACCACCAGCACTTTAACCATGTATCGGACGTTATATATTCGCTTGACTTAGAACTCAAAGTCGTGGATATGTCGCCGTCAGTAGAAAGGTTACTAGGGTATAAGGTCGACGAGCTAATTGGACGTCAATTTGAAGAGTTGAATGTGCTGGCGCCGGAATCAGTGCCGATTGCGTATGAGAACTTGAAAACCATTCTGGCCGGCGGACGTGTTGAATCTTCGGAGTACCAGTTTATAGCCAAAGACGGGACAAGGAAGTACGGTGAAGTCAGCGGTGCGCCGCTTTTTCACGATAATAAGTTAATTGGGATTATCTCAGTGGCAAGGGACGTCACCGAGCGCAAGCGCGCGCAGGAAGCGTTGCGTGCCAGCGAAGAGATGTTTAAAAACATTGTAGAGCACAGCAATGAAATATTTTTTGTCCAGGATAACAAACGCAATTTCAGCTATATGAGCCCGCAAATCGAAACTATCAGCGGATATTCTCGGGAGGAATTATCAATCAAATGGCGCGAATTTTTTACTGACAATCCTGTAAATTCGGAAAGCCAACAATATGCTGAAGAGGCCATACGCACTGGTGAGAGGCAGCCTGCATATGAGTATGAATTCTATAAAAAAGATGGTAGCACCATCCTGTTTGAGGTCAATGAAACGCCCATTAAAGACATGGACGGAAACTTTTTAGGGTTTGTTGGCGTAGCACGGGATATTACTGAACATAATAAAATTGAAAAAGCCTTAATTAGAAGTGAATCCAAATATCGCAGCCTGGTGGAAAGCGGGGGCGCCGGCATTGCCACTGTGGATATGGGGGGACAGATCAGTTTTGCAAATGATGCGCTATGCCGGATGACGGGCTATTCAAAGGAAGAAGTCCTTATGAAGCAGTTCATTGATTTCGTGCATCCCGAGGATAAAGAAAATACGCTAAAACTATTTACTGAGGCCGTGGATGGTAGGGGGCTTACTGGCTATGTGCAATTCCGCCTCGTCTGCAAAGACGGGAAGGTACGCTGGTTTTATACAAACCCGACTGAAATGGTTTTAAACGATCAGATCGTCGGTTTCACTGCAATACTACAAGATATCACCGTGAGGAAAAACACGGAAGAAGCATTGCTTGAGTCCGAGGAGAAATACCGGTCGGTCATCGAAAATGCCAATGAAGGAATCCTCGTAGTGCAGGATGGACAATTCAAATTCGCCAACGATCGCTTGATAGGATTCAGTAAGTACACAAGGGAAGAGGCCAGGCGTATTGCGGAAGACTCCTTTGCTAACCTATTGTATCCGGATGACAAGGAGATGGTGCTCCAGAACTATTTGAAGAGGCGGAGTGGTGAACCGGCGCCAACGCAATATGAATTGCGGTGGGTGGATAAGGACGGATGGCTACGGTGGGCGGACATACGGGTAAGCGAGTTTCTATGGGAGGGCAAACCAGCCTCGTTGTGCTTTATCATGGATATAACGGACCGCAAGCGCTCAGAGCAGGCGCTGGCGGAGAGCGAGGAAAAATTCAAGGACCTGGCTGACCTATTGCCTCAAATAGTTTTTGAGGCGGATGCGACGGGGGTTTTTACTTATGTTAACAGACGCGGGTATGAAGTGTTTGGATACACACCAGATGAGGTAACAGGTAAATTGAATGTGACCGACGCAATAACCCCGGAAGAGCGCCAGGCATTAATGAAGAATTATTCTGCGATACTGGCTGGAGAAACGACTACCGGGAATGAATATACGGCAATGAGGAAAGACGGCAGCACGTTCAATGTGATAGCATTTTCAAATACCATTATTCAGGAAGGTAAGGCAATTGGATTGAGAGGCATCTTCACTGACATATCCCAGATTAAACAAACGGAGAATGCTTTGCGAGAATCCGAAGAGAAATACCGGTCGGTCGTCGAGAATGCCGGGGAAGCCATTTACATTGCACAGGATGGGAAAATTAAATTTGCCAACCGGCGGACTTTCGAGATAATCCATTACACGAGAGAGGAGTTATTCTCCAGACCTTTTACAGATATACTTCATCCTGAAGATAGGGAGATGGTTGTCCAGAGATATACGAAACGGCTGCGGG
>JBEKCL010000186.1:0-6705 GCA_050014895.1 Dehalococcoidia bacterium | reverse complement strand
ACGCCAAATTCTGTTTCCAGAGCTTTTACCAGGTCAGAAAGTTCAAGAACGGTCATGCCTTTTATTAATGCTACGATCTCTTCTTTTGTCATTATAATGTCCTCCTGTTATTCAGATTTTCAAATTTATAATTGAAGGGCCCGTTGTCCCGTTTTATACTTATCGGCTCATCCTCCCTCCAATTGCTTTACCCTCGCCTGCAATACACAAGCAAGGCCACGCAACGGTGAGCTGAGTACGAAGTGCAGCGAATAGATAGGGGACTTCAAACGTCCCAACAACTGACTTATGAGCACTTCCTTTGGAGGTATGGCAGCCAGGCTCGATATATCGGCAGCACTAAGTATCTTGCCGCCCATGACCCCACCTTTGATCTTAAGAACCGATCCGGGTGTCTTCATAGTATCGACAAGTACCTTGGCCGGCTTCACGACATCGTCATAGCCAAGAGCAATCGCCAGGGGACCAACCAGGAACTGGTCCAATCCCTTAACACCTGCTTTTTCGGCGGCAAAATGCGCCAGCGTATTTTTCACCACCTTGTACTCGACGCCCTGCAAATGGAGTTGCTTGCGCAACTGTACCATTTCTTTGGCAGTCAAGCCCCTATAGTCAGTAGCTATGGCCACTGCACATTTCCCCAAATCCTCCGCCAGTTCATTGATAATTTTCTCTTTTTGTTTACGTAACATATCAATGCTCCATTTAAAAAATTATCCCCGTGCCGTTGCACGAGGATTAAAGAGACTGTTTCCAGCAGTCTGTTAAATCACCTCGGCGGGCCTTAATTAAGCCTTGCGGCGCCCACTTTCAACGGCGTTAATATCTTATTCTATTTTATCTATGCGCTAACCGCTGACTCCATAATAGATTTGATATCAAGCTTGATTCCAGGTCCCATGGTTGTTGAAATCGATGCTGTCTTTATGTACTGGCCTTTGGCCCCTGCCGGCCTGGCATGCATAATTGCCTCCAAGACAGACATAAGATTTTCGTAGAGCTTCTGTTCGTCAAAGCTTTTTTTCCCGACCGGCACGTGTATGATTGCAGTCCTATCAAGGCGGAACTCAACCCGGCCTTTACGTACTTCAGATATAGCACGCGGTAAATCCGCGGGCGGCACTACAGTCCCAGCTTTAGGGTTAGGCATCAGGCCACGTCTGCCAAGTATCTTACCCAGCTTACCCACTTTTCCCATCATATCCGGAGTGGCTATACTGACATCAAAATCAATCCAACCGTCTTCGATTTTTTTTACCAGATCATCGGCACCGACGAATTCAGCTTTAGCTTCATTAGCCAATTTAGCTCCTTCACCCTGAGCAAATACGACGACCCTGACCTGCTTGCCCAGCCCATGGGGAAGCAATGCAGTGCCCCTGACCTGCTGGTCTGCAGCACGGGGATCGACGCCCATTTTAAGATGAAGTTCAACAGTCTCATCAAAGCCTGCGAAGCTTGCCTTTTTTGCTATGGCTACAGCTTCCTTAGGGTCATACACTTTAGCCCTGTCCACCAGTTTGGACGCTTCTTGATATTTTTTACCTCTGATAGCCATGAATTTACTCCACTTTAATGCCCATACTCCGGGCGGTTCCCTCAATAATTCGAGCTGCACCCTCAAGATCCAGGGCATTTAAGTCCTTCTGCTTGACCTTGGCGATCTCGTTGATCTTAGCTTTAGTTATCGTGCCAGCCATTTGTGTAGGAGTGGCGCCGCTGCCTTTTTCGATACTCAGAGCCTTTTTCAGAAGATCGGACGCTGGAGGCGTCTTAGTTACGAACGTGAAGGTCCTGTCTTCGAAAACCGTGATCTCTACCGGGACTATCGAACCCTCATAAGCCTTGGTCCGTTCATTATAGTCTTTGCAGAAGCCCATAATGTTCACACCGTGCTGACCCAATGCAGGACCAACCGGAGGAGCTGGCGTTGCCTTACCAGCCTGAATCTGTAACTTTACTATTGCTTTAACTTTCTTTGCCATTTTATAGTTTCTCCACTTGTAAAAAGTCCAGCTCTACCGATGTCTCTCTACCGAAGAGCGTCAATAGAACTTTCACTTTGCCTTTGCCCATATTAATTTCATCAACTGTGCCTATAAAGTCCGTGAATGGACCATCCATCACCCGGACGCTTTCACCCTTTTTAAACCTGATCTTAACCTGGGCAGTTCCCTCTTCTTTCTGCCTCAAAATCCGGTTTGCCTCACTATCTTCAAGCGGTGTAGCTTCTTTGCCGTCACCTACAAAACCGGTCACGCCCGGCGTTTCTCTTACTACTTTCCAACTATCATGGTCCATCACCATGCGGACCAGCAAATAGCCCGGAAACATTTTCTTCTCCACGGTACGCCGCTGCCCGGACCTTATTTCTATTTCATTTTCTTTTGGTATTTCAACTTCAAGTATCTTATTGCCAGCGTCCATTGACTTAATACGCTGCAACAGCTTGTTCTTTACCTTCTCCTCATGCCCTACGTAGGTGTGGATTATGTACCATCTGGCATCGCCGCTCGCGATCAACCTATTTTCCACCTAAAAATACTTTGGCAACGAGCTCAGAGAACCCGTAATCCAGCAAACCTAAAAACAGGCCTACGACAAGGCATAATCCGATGACAATTAAAGATAGTCGAATAGTCTCCTGCCGAGTAGGCCACACCACCTTTTTAAGTTCATTGATGATGTCGCTGAAAAAGGTGAACCGACGTTTTTTAGGTTGACTTGCCTGCGCCGGATTCTTTTTTACCTTCGCTGTTGCTACCTGACTTTTCTTGTCCTGCGCCACTTTTTCGTTATTCTTTGCAGGTTGTAGGACCTTTGCCTGCGCTTTGTTATTAGCCAATTGTTACTTGGTCTCCTTATGGACCTGATGACTGCGGCAACGCGGGCAATATTTTTTCAATTCCAAACGCTGAGAGTCATTTTTCTTATTTTTCGACGAGGTGTAATTCCGTTCCTGGCAAACAGTACAAGCCAGGTAAATTACACCGCGTGCATCGCCTTTTTTAGCCATTTCTTATCCTAGTATCTTCGTGATTACGCCTGATGCTACCGTCTTGCCGCCTTCACGTATTGCGAAATGCATGCCCTGTTCAATAGCAACGGGATAAATCAATTTGATATTCATTTTAATATTGTCACCAGGCATGACCATTTCTACACCCTCGGGCAATTCAGCCTGCCCTGTCACATCGAGGGTCCTGATAAAGAACTGCGGTTTGTAGCCAGTAAAGAAAGGTGTATGCCTTCCACCTTCTTCCTTCGTCAGAACGTACACTTCACCTTCAAAGTGTGTCTGCGGTTTAGAAGTACCCGGCTTTGCCAGCACCTGGCCGCGTTCGACGTCTTCACGTTCGATACCCCTGATCAGGCAGCCGACTGCATCGCCCGCTTCGCCCTGTTCAAGCTGTTTATGGAACATCTCAACGCCGGTTACAACGGTCTTTTTGGTCTCTTTAATGCCGACTATCTCGACTTCATCGCCGACTTTGATAACGCCGCGTTCGATCCTGCCGGTAACAACCGTGCCCCTGCCTTTAATGCCGAACACATCTTCAATCGGCATCAGGAAGGGTTTATCTATCGGCCTCTTGGGCAAAGGAATGTAATTATCTACTGCGTCCATTAACTTTAATATGGGACCGCACCATTTACAGTCGGGTTTACCACAACCGCATTCCAGCGCCTTCAGAGCGCTGACGCGGATTATAGGAATTTTATCTCCGGGGAATTTTTCTTTCGTCAGGAGGTCCCTGAGCTCCATTTCCACGAGTTCGAGGAGCTCTTCGTCTTCCATGGCATCTACTTTATTCAGCGCCACTACCATTGCCGGTACCTCTACCTGCCTTGCCAGCAGGATGTGCTCCCTTGTCTGAGGCATCGGGCCATCGGGTGCACTGACTACCAATATTGCGCCGTCCATCTGGGCTGCGCCGGTGATCATGTTCTTGATATAGTCGGCATGGCCGGGGCAGTCTACATGGGCATAATGCCTCTTAGCAGTTTCATATTCGATGTGAGCAATAGCGATGGTAACGCCTCGCGCTCTCTCTTCAGGCGCATTATCAATGCTATCGAAAGGCCGAAATGCATTATCGCCAAAGCCCTGTTTCGATAAAACCAATGTAATGGCTGCGGTTAACGTTGTTTTACCATGATCAACGTGACCTATGGTACCCACATTTACATGTGGTTTCTTGCGTTCAAATACTTTCTTTGCCATAAAACTAAACCTCCTTCATTTCTGAGCCCACAATCAGATTCGAACTGATGACCCCGTTCTTACCAAGAACGTGCTCTACCGACTGAGCTATGTGGGCAAATAGCCGTATCATTATATATCACATTACGAGATGCGACTACAAATTATACTATAAACTATTTTAAATCTACAAAAATTGAATAGCTTAGTGGTGGAGAGGGTAGGATTCGAACCTACGTAGCCCTTAGGGCGGCAGATTTACAGTCTGCTCCGATTGGCCGCTCCGGCACCTCTCCATTAAGATCATAAGATCCTAGCCCGAGAGGGGAGTCGAACCCGCTAACCTACCGATTACAAGTCGGTTGCGCTGCCATTGCGCCACTCGGGCAACTAAACATCAAATCTATTGTCTAGATTGGACGACAAAAGGAAAGTATAGATAAATCAAAGCTAAAAGTCAAGGTTCTGCCAACTCAATATTAATATTACATGGTTTTGCCACCCATTATTAATTATCCAGTTGAAATATCAATCTGTAAGAAAAGAGCGTACTTTAAATAATAAAGAACTGAAAAGGCCACTATCTAAGTGATCCGGTCAGGTTTATTTCAAGAGACCCAGATATACCAGGCATATCTTTACTAGCTTGGTATCCATTTGATACACTTAAGTGAGCACGCAATACAAAATAAGGAGCACTATTATGGGTTCCAAAGATAAGGGAAAGAAAGAAGTAAAAAAACCTAAAAAAGACAGCAAAAAGACAGCTATGGCTTCCATGTTCGAACCGACACCTGAGGTCGAGGTAGTTAAAAAGAAGAGGAAGGAAGAAATCCCCGAATAAGACACAAAGCTTTCGGGCAATGGGTATTCAAATAAAGGATGACTGATCTAGTACATCTAAAAGCTGTTGTGCACGGCCAAGTGCAAGGTGTTTACTACAGGGCTTTTACCTCCCGTGTGGCCAAGTCGCTGGGAATAAGGGGCTATGTAAAAAATATTATTGGGTCCGGAGACGTGGAGATTGAAGCGGAAGGCGATAAGCCCAAGTTGGAAGAACTGTTACGCCGATTGGAAATAGGCCCACCTGAAGCATTGATTGAAAATATCGATAGCACGTGGTCCGCTTACAGGGGGCAATATCCCGGTTTTGATGTAAGGTACTGAAGCTAGCTCTCGAGTTCGGCTTTGCCAGCCTTGATGACATCCAGGTATTGAGTATCCAGTCCTGCCATGGTGGTAGCTTCCCGGTCAATATCGTAGGGCTCACCCTCGAATATCTTACCCAGATTATCCGTCTTGCCTTTAAAAGACTCATCAGCAGAGCTGAACTTTTTTCTACCGTCAATGATCGCAAGGTCAAAGGGAAGTGTGAAATAAAGATCTGCAAGCACTTTATCCCATCCGAATTCATCGAGAGAGCCCCATCCCCCCCCAGACCCTTTTTTATATTTACTCACCGGTAACAGGCTCAACAAGTTTCTTACACTCAGTATTCCCTGGTTGCCAACTGTGCGGAACGGGGAGACGCTTATAAGGTAATCGCAGGATAGTACGACGTTGGGTACCCAAAACGTGGCAACGGCAAACGGGTGAGGAAGAGGATTTTCAATTTCTACCCAGATACAATCCCTTACATCGAGCATAAGTACCCTCTGGAAATCGTATCCAAGTGATTTATATATAGGATATACTGATTCCCCGCTGACCGTTCCCTCCAGGACGATGATATCGGCATCGCTGACCTGTTTAATCTTATCAATGATTATTCCTAGCATTTCCCTGCTTGTACTGAACGGGTAAGGGTGGGGATAGGTGGCGCTGGGTTTAATCAGGATTTTATGAGCCCGTGAGATAAGGGGCGGGGGATCAAATACATATTTTGATGCGTCGTATATCATTTCTGGAAATATTCAGCTTCCTTCAATAGTAAAATCAAACAGACCAAGCAAAGGTGGCTCTACCGCTTTCCCCATAGCTTGGTGATTTAATTTTACCATCGAAGTCAATGGGTAGATATACTTTTACAAATAAAAAACCTTAACATCTGGATAGTGGAAGGAAGAAAAATTGATTTCAAAAAGAACGACAGTATTTCTACCATCGAACGACCTAGGAGACCATTCTCCCTAGAAAGGAGGTGATCCAGCCGCACGTTCCCGTACGGCTACCTTGTTACGACTTCGTCCCAGTCACCAGTCCCACCTTCGGCGACTGCCTCCCTTGCGGGTTAGCCTATCGACTTCAGGTGTTACCGACTTCCATGACGTGACGGGCGGTGTGTACAAGACCCGAGAACGTATTCAACGCAGTGTGCTGACCTGCGTTTACTAGCAACTCCAACTTCATGCAGGCAGTTTCAGCCTACAATCCGAACTGAGGATGGTTTTTTGGATTGGCTTCAGATCGCTCTTTCGCAACCTATTGTATCACCCATTGTAGCGTGTGTGTAGCCCAGGATGTAAGGGCCATGCTGACTTGACGTCATCCCCACCTTCCTC
>JBEKCL010000185.1:0-6735 GCA_050014895.1 Dehalococcoidia bacterium | reverse complement strand
AAGTCGGCGTATAACTTGTCCCTCAAAAAGAGCGGAATGACGCAATTATCGATGACAATTGGCATTACAAATACTGACTTTTCTTCAAGTTCTTTAATCAGACCAGCCGTGAGCTCCTTTTTACACCATTCTGATTCCACCGAAGCTCGGGAAAGCACGACCAACAATGCGTCGGCATTCTCAATTGCACTTTCAATTCGCTTTACGATCGAATCGCCGACCTTTAACTCCCATTTATCAACCCAGACAGGAATCCGGTTCTTGAACAGATTAGCAGCCAATGCATTGACGAAATCACTATCTTCATGGGCCTATGAAATCACTATTGACATAGACAACCTCCGACGGCAAACTATCGCCATGGGGTGTAACGGCCGCCCCCCCCTTTATTCAATATTACCAGAATTGCAGGCATTCCGAACTAATTATTTTTCTGAAAAACAATTCGGTGATTAACAGACAATGGCGCAATGGCCCAGGGTGGTAAGGTTAAAATAGCTTCAGCTTGACATTTTATTCCTTTGGGAATAAAATCCATGCAACCGCAAGCAAGATGGTAGAGCAAAGCTATCTGAGTACTGAGGAGGCGGCGAATATATTAGGCTACAGCCGCCAGCACGTCAGGGTACTCATGCGGGCAGGAGTAATCTCCGGACATAGGGTTGGGAAGAGCTGGCTGGTTCCGCAGGAAGCTGTTGAGAACTTCCTAATTCGCAGAAACAACTTGCCGCTATTTGGCGGGTCGAAGAGGGGACGACCGCGGCGCGGAATAACTTCGGGATGACAAAAATAGTGGCTCATTCAGGTAGTTACGCAACAATGGAAATTAATGACTCTTCCAAAGATATATGTACTAGACTCGCAAGCGTAGATTGGGATTTCGATGTCACGTCTGAACGTGAACCAATATACGACATACATCCATATCCTGCAAAATTTATTCCCCAGATACCACGTGAAATTATCCGTCTCTTTCATCCCCGCGACAATTCCATAATATTGGACCCCTTTTGCGGCTCGGGTACGTCGCTTGTCGAAGCGGTAAGAGCCGGCGTGCCAGCAACGGGTATTGACCTTCACCCCTTGGCAATTCTCATAACCAAAGTCAAGACTACTCCGCTAAAGGTCTTAGTCACACCAATCGCAAACGCCATTTCAAAACAGGCAATAAACGACAATCTGCCCATACCAGCAATCCCGAGAATTGATCACTGGTTTAATCCGGACGTACAACAGGCGCTGGCCAACCTTACTATTCATATACAGAGAGTGGCCGATGATGACGTGAGGGATATTTTGAAAGTAGCGCTGTCACGCATCATTGTTCGTGTTTCAAATCAAGAAAGTGACACCCGTTATGCCGCGGTCCAGAAGAATGTCGATGGTGAACAAGTATACACATTATTTGCCAGTTCCGTTTCATTCATTGAGCGTGCTCTGGTGCAGGCCTACGGGGGTCTATGCGCAGAGCGGATTAAGTGCAGTCTGCTAAATGAAAACGTGCTGGAGGTTACGTCTAATAAAATTGATCGGAATGTCGGACTGGTGGTTACATCTCCACCCTATCCAAACGCGTATGAATACTGGTTGTACCATAAGTACAGAATGTATTGGATGGGCATGGATCCCTTGAAAGTACGTGAGGCGGAAATTGGTGCACGCCCTAACTATTTTAAGAAAAACCCTGCAACTGAAGCTGACTTCCAGAGGCAAATGTCTCAAGTATTCAGACTACTAACACAGGTAATGAAAACCGGTGCGCTAGCCTGTTTCATTGTTGGCCGTTCATTGGTACACGGGCATATCATAGACAATGGTGCAGTGTTGGAGCGAGCTGCCCTTCCTAACGGATTTAGGCGAGTTGCGCAAGTGGAGCGTGTTATTAAACGCAATAAGAAGGCATTCAATCCCACAGTAAGCAATATAAATACAGAATCGATAATTCTATTCCAATTAGAAAACGATATGCCATGTCAAATATAAATCTACTGTGGAATAGTTACCGCTACCTACCCTATGAACGGGAGTTGGCGAAAAAAGAAGTAATCGCTCTATGCAATGCAACGCCGAGGGTAGGGGAAAAAGGGCTTGAAATACCCAAGGACGGGCTGGCACTTCAAGTATTCGACCGCCTTACATACTTCTCGGCCGTGACATTTCCAGACGGGAGCATTAGGACCCCTGATCAAGCCAGGCTTGAAACGGCATATTGGCGCAAGAAAGCGGGATCAAATGAAAAGCGGTGCATCAAACGTCAGAGCACCAGGTATTCTGCGCATGGCCTTCATGAGTACCGTGGAAAATTTAATCCCCAAATTGTGAGAGCCGTCGGGAACATCATTAGACTACCCGTTGGGGCGTGGGTGCTGGATCCTTTCTGCGGAAGTGGGACTACGCTCCTAGAGTGCGCCCACGTAGGATGGAATGGGCTTGGTATCGACCTTAATCCTCTCGGAATTGCGATAACTAAGGCTAAGATAAAAGCAATCCATACACCAGTAAGCCAATTGCGGGGCGCAGCAG
The DNA here is from genome assembly GCA_050014895.1 of Dehalococcoidia bacterium. Taxonomy (GTDB): domain Bacteria; phylum Chloroflexota; class Dehalococcoidia; order GIF9; family UBA5629; genus JAFGLP01. The sequence goes on along the minus strand of JBEKCL010000185.1, from coordinate 4,212 downwards.
AGGCCCTCAGTCAAAGTTTGCTTGGAGCAACAATAGACACCGACTACGAAAGAAGCTGGAGTAAGCGGGAGATTGAGAAAGTGGCAGGCGCAGGGTGGGCCGATACGTTGCCAAATGTTGACTACCTTGAATCATGGTTCAAACCGCCCGTTCTGGCGCAATTCGCTGCCATTCTGCAGCACATTGATGAGAAAGTAGATCAAAACTTGACCTCCATATTCAAGGTCATTTTAAGCGATGTTGTGCGGGAGGCGTCATTGCAGGAGCCCGCAGATCTACGGATAAGAAGAAGAAAGAACCCCACACCTAATTACCCCGTAATCCCCTCATTTCTTACAACAATGGCAAACAAACTAACAAATGTTTACACGACATTAGAAGAAATTACCCCGGACGACTTTAGCCAGCGGGCAATTCTTGCGGACAGCCGACTGCCCTTTAGAAGCGCTATGAGAAGCAGCGGCGGGCTCGACTATTGCGAATTCGACTGTGCAATCACCAGCCCGCCCTATGCCACGGCGCTGCCATATATAGACACACAGCGACTTAGTCTCTGCCTTCTAGGCCTTCTTGAGTCTGGTGAAATTGCGAAAGTTGATCGGAGTATGGTTGGAACCCGTGAACTGACTGAAAGAAACCGCAAGGACATTGAAACAAAAATAAGGGAAACTGATGAGAATGGGTTACCTCAAAGCGTGTTAAATCTATGCAGTAAAATGCTCCGACTGGCAGCGCTACCTGATAATGGCTTCAGGCGACGCAATATGCCAGCGTTGATCCACACATACTTCACGGATATGGCACAGGTAATGGGAAACGTGCAATCTGTCTTGAAACCCGGCGGGATATTTGCCCTGGTGATTGGACGCAACAAGACGGTGCTAGGGAACGAATCGGTCATAATAGACACGCCGCAGCTTCTGGTTGACACTGCTTTGAAGGGCGGATGGGATATACAAGAGATTATCGAGTTAGACACATACCAAAGGTATGACATGCACCAGCGCAATTCCATCCGAACGGAACAGCTCGTTCTGCTTAGAAAACCACAATCTAAGGGCCATAGCCAAACCGATGATGTGGCCGTGTCTCAGTCAGATACGTAGAGTAATCCATAAATTCCGGATCGTCTCCAATGAGCAGCTTAATAACGTATTGATAACTTGCTCCCTGAGGTGAGTTCTCTACCACAAGTATGCTGCTTTCATCAAAGTTGGGGGGCACAGCAGCTCTAAATGTGGCAATCGGACGTGGACTAAATCTGTGCTCTGCAGCATGCCCTTCCCTGGCATCACGATACCATAGCGTCACTGAAACTGGAACGCCTTCCGGAGGTGTGTTCGAAGAAAATACCAGCGCCGCAACGTGCCACTCACGCCTGGATAGATGCCTGGTTACTGAAGTGTACATATCCGGCCACCCCCAGAAAGCAGGATACCTATCACGAGCCGTCTCTCCTAAATCCGGCTCGAAAGTGCCGAATGCGCCCCTCAGCTTAGATATATCGGTAGCAGTTAATGTTCTAACAAAGAACCGATCGGGCAGTACGGCAGACCCGGGAGGATCCACATCCTCGAGCACCGGAACAGGAATGGGGCCTGGACGCTCGGCAAACGGAATATCCAGTGGGGGCGGGCGACATATGGGGCGATGTGGAGGAGGGGACGAAGGCAAATCACCTCGAGGGCTTCCGCTTCTGGCTGACCGGCGGCGCCGGCTGCGCAATGTGTGCTCAAAATCAATGTAGCCCAAATCATAAAAACGCTTCACATCAGCACCTGTGAAGACGCGATGGCAATAGGGCGAGCACACCAATTCATCCCAAACTGACTGCAAAGATGCAAGCAGGTCAACCCCCTCATGGGACGGAGTGCTCTCGCTAATTTCTGCAATAAGGGAGGCCTCAAAATTTGATATAAGGCCGCCTGTTGTTAGATTCGAAGAGCCGACAACTATGGATGTCAAGGCATCGTGGCTGGTTCCACCGTCAAACCAGTAGATTTTAGGATGGAACGTCTGAGCTGGGTGTTTATAGAACACCCACAAAGAAGCGCCTGCCTGGAGTATGCGTAGTAGGGCCTCTACAGAAGTTCCTTTTTCGTTTATTCCAACAATAAATTCCAGATTATGGATTCGGCGTTCAATAGCTTCAAGGAACAGGCATACCCCATCGTCGCGAGCCCAAGCCACTGCAACCCGCCCCCTTCCTCCACTGCAGCGAAGAGAAGCACGATTGATTGCGTCAAAGGCCGACTCTACGGGGCCAAAAAGAACACGATTCATCAAAATGATCTTAAATGAGTATAACAAGTTATATGGCAGTTTAACAACAAAGAATCGTTGAACACTTGTAGCGCATAGGCCCATAGGACATGAAAGGGGCAGGGGCTATGCCCCTGCCCGTGATAATTAGACTTTGACGAATTGCTGGATGAATTTGGCGAGGGATTTGGCCTCCTGATCTGTGAGGAGGATGCGGTCGAATTTGCGCCGGTGGGCGCAATAGCCCTGAAGGAACAGGGTACCTTCAGAGTGGGAAACTTCAACGCAAAGGCCGGACTCGAAAGACCCGCCCAGGACTAATTTGTCCAACTTTTCTTCTTCCATGCTAAACCTCTTTATATTTTGATAACCCTGGCCGACCGACCAAGCGCTTTGCTCTACGCACGGCCAGAAGATGCGCCCGCCGAAGTAACCCTAACCGGCAGTTAAGCGCCTGGATGCACATTCGCCGACAGGGTGACTTGCGACCGCAGGGGATGCCCGGAGCGCCACCCGTAGCCCATTCAAAAGGAAAACAATTTTGTTTGGCAGGCATAAAAAGAAAAACATCGTGGGGATGAAAAAGCGGCTGCAATGTGGTGAGCGGAGCGAAACGAAGTCTTTAGCCCCTTGCAGCCAGCACCCCCACGAGCATAATAAGCTATGCCTGCCAAACGGATTAAGATGGGAAAAATATATCTACCTTTCGGGATGAAAGACCGCTTGTGCCGAAGCACTTTTTTGCGCCGTGATTACCTTCGGCAAAAAAGGCAGCCTAAAAGCGGGCGCTTCCACCTTACTATCTAACGTGGGGTTGGGGCGTGACGAAGTCTCGCAGGAGGCTGGGAATGACCCCTGGGGGAGGCGCCGGACGCTGTGCCGCAAGGAGCGCAGGGCGTCGTCCCGACTGCTTCGGGACCTTCGGCCCGAGTACCAAGCTAAAGCAGCCAGGCGAGGGTGGGAAAGACAAAGAATCGTCCGTGGATCCGCGCTGAAAGTTTCCCGCCAGCACGGCCGGCGCTGGAAGCGCATGAGCGACAGCGAATACATCCGGCACGGTGTACGGCCGTGCTGGCGGGTTGAATTGATTGGGGGGAGGTGGAACAGCAGAATAAAACGACATGGCGCTGTTAGATGGCCGGAAATGGTATGTTAGCGCACAGGCTGACGGCCAAAGATCACGGAGTGACGATGCCGTGGCCTGGCAGCGGGCGAGCGTAGAGGCTGAGACAGCCTACAAACAGTAACAAATAAATGCCGCTGCCTGAGCCGCCCCGCCCGCTGGTATGAGCCACACACCTACCGCTAACAATGGCAGCCATGCCACAGTGATCATACCCCCATGCCCCTTCATGCGATTGCTGGCGGTGGTACCCGTGCCCCTTATTACCTGCACGGCGGTACCTGCCGCCCGCAACGCCCCAGCATGGGGGTTATGATGACGCTCAGGCTGCATTCCGAGGCCATCTGCCAACGCCCACGACCGCCGTTTTATTTGCTGATGGGGGGTAATCAAATCCGCCAACCGCTTTGATTATTTCCGAAAAGCCCTCCGGGGTGTATGGGTTGGGGTGGGGCGTGGGATCAGGGGGCGTTAATCCGGTTGGGGGTGCTGGACGGTCGGCAAGGGTCTGGGGCAGGGTGGGGCTAATTAGCGGCGAGGCAAGATTTAAAACCGCCAACCGCCATGATCGTCTCCAATTACTTGGATTATAAAAGATGAGTGAGCTGAATGGGAATAGGATCACCATGTTTTATTAGTGATTCTATATAGGCACTCGCTGCATCACGTACATTACTAAATGCTTCTTCAACGGTAGTACCACAGATGTGAAGTCCTTTTAAAGCAGGACAATAAGCATGGTATTCAGCGCCATCGGGCTCAACGACGATTTCAACCTTGAACTCGATTTTATTGCTCTCGTTGTCTGACATTTAAATCCCTTACTC
>JBEKCL010000184.1:0-6738 GCA_050014895.1 Dehalococcoidia bacterium | reverse complement strand
GATTTATCGATCCATGCATACACCTTTTCCACTGGGCCCATGAGGTGGTAAGCCAGGGAAAAAAGATGATAACCATGATCAAAAACCAAAGGGCCTCCACCGCATTCCTTTTCATTAAACCGCCAAACCCAGGCTTCGAAGGGGATTTCCCAGCCGCACTCAGTCTTGCCGGTATTGATATGCATTCGCAGCATCTGTGGTTCCCCTATCTCTCCGGCTTCGATCATTTTTTTAGCCTGTACGGCTGGCGGATAGAATACAAACGTTTCGTAGATCCGCAACAATACACCGGCCTTCTGAGCCGCTTCTATCATGCGGTCAGCATCGGCGACGCAGGTGGCCATCGGTTTTTGCACGCTGACATGCTTTCCTGCCCTACAGGCAGCAATCGCCATTTCGGCGTGAAGGTAATGGGGCACGAGCAACTCAATCAGGTCTATGTCCCTGTCTTCCAGCAACCTGTCATAGTCGTAATAAACCTTCTCCACTCCCCACGCTTTGGCTTTTGAGTTCGCCAGGCCCTTGTCGGTGTCACATACGGCCGTGATCTTGGCATCTTCCCTCCCACGGTATCCTAGTTCATGCAGGTCAGAGATTCGGCCGCAGCCGACGATAGCGATACTTACAGGTTTAGTGCTCACTTTTCCAACCTCCTATTCATTGTGGCGCATCCGCCAACTCTAGCTGCGTTGTGCTCTTTTTCGCAATGCGGATAAGATCGGCTGACCGGTTTTTCCGCCGGATTCTATCAGACGTAAGAAATCGGGATACCCAATGACGGGGTCGATAACTTCTTCAGGAAGTAGTGGGATAATTTCCAGCATATTTTTATGCGTGAGATTGTTGAGCTTTTCCAGAAGCAGCCGAGATTGTTGTTGAGGTCCACGCCGGTGCGGAGGATAGCCGAAGCCCTTTTCCACACTGAATAGTTTTTCGAAGATAAACTTCAGGTTCACGTCACCCGCCCATCCATAGCCCTGGTTGAGCCGCAGAGAGATGCAGTTTCCCCCGTTAATCTGCATGAAAAGCCAGCCATCGAGCGGCGAACTTATCAGGCCGCAGGAGATGCCGGGGTATTGCATGACCGAATTAAGGAACCCCTGCCCCGTACCGCAACCACCCACTACAAAATCAACAGCCCCGGTATTAAGTAATATTGCGGCCATCAAGCCGGTATGGATGTAAGACAGCTCAGGCTGCGCGCCGGTCTTTTTCATGCCGACGTTAACAACATCATGCCCAAATCCGTCCAAGGCCGTGATTATATCGACATTTTTATCTGCGGCACTGGTCTCATTGACAACAGCTATGCGCATCTGCACTCTCCAGCTTATTTTTTCTTTTTTTCCAGAACTCTTGAAGCAGCATCGGCAATGTCACTGATGCCTAGGCCGTAGGCGTCCATGATGGTCTCGGGATCGGGCCCGGTGCACGCGAAGGTATCCTTGATTCCCAAAAAGGCCTGGGGCACGGGCATTTCCTGTGCCAGCAATTCAGCTACCGCTGATCCCAACCCCCCGATCACTGTATGTTCCTCGGCAGTAACCACTGCTCCTGTTTCTCCGGCCATCCTCAGGATTAATTCGTTATCAAGTGGCTTGACCGTGTGCATATCCAGTACGCAGGCATCGACTCCGCGGCCAGCCAGTATGTCTGCAGCCTGCATGCTACGCCCGACCATAGATCCGCAGGCGATTATAGTAATATCCTTTCCCTGCCTGCGTACAATGCCCTTCCCAATCTGTAGTCGTTCGCCGGCTTGTGAAACCGGGTGTGTAGCCGAACGGTTGAGCCGTAAATAAACAGGTCCGTCATATTCGGCAATTAATTTAACGAATACTGCAGCTTCGCCGGCATCAGCCGGAACGATGACAGTCATTTCGGGCAAAGAGCGCATGATGGCAATATCCGTGATGGCATGATGCGTTGGCCCATCTTTGAAATCAGAGACACCGGCGTAGCTGGCGGCAATTTTGACGTTGGCCCTGTTATAACATACGCAGGTGCGTATCTGCTCCAGCGCCCGCAGGGCAACCAGAGCAGCGAAAGCGTTAACGAAGGGCAGCATACCACCCAATGCCAACCCGGCGCTCATATCTATCATGCATGGCTCTGCAATGCCGATGTTGAAAAAACGTGTGGGGAAATGCGATGCGAAATAGCTGGAGAGGGTAGAGGACGACGTATCGGCGTCAAGCACGACCACCGCAGGATTGACTGCACCGTAATCCGCCAACGCTTTTCCATAGGCTTCACGCATGGCCAGGTTGGTCATGTTAGTTACTTCCTCCCCTCAACTCAGCCATGGCAATCTCGAACTGCTCTTTGTTTGGCGCTATGCCGTGCCAGCTCGCTTTGTTTTCCATGAAGGAAACGCCCTTCCCTTTAATTGTATGGGCAATGATGACGCTGGGCTTTCCTACTACGCTGCAGGCTTGATCCAGGGAGGACAGTATCTGTCCTATATCGTGCCCATCGATCTCTATCACATTCCAGCGGAAGGAACGCCATTTATCGACAAAAGGCTCCATTGGCATTATTTCTTCCACGGGTCCATCAAGCTGCACTTTGTTATAGTCCACAATTGCTGTAAGGTTGGCAAGGCCAAATTTGGCACAGGCGTTGGCTCCTTCCCAGACGATGCCTCCCTGGCATTCGCCATCCCCCAGAAGAACATAGACGTGGTAATCCCTACCTTGCAGCTTTGCTGCCAACGCCAGTCCCGCTCCCACAGCAATACCGTGGCCCAAAATACCACTGGTCATATCAACCCCCGGGGTTTTCAAACGGTCCGGGTGCCCTTGCAGGTGACAGGCCAACTCACCCCAGTGATCAAGGTCGGAGGATGGGAAAAACCCGCGTCTAGCCAAAGTGGAGTATAGCAACGCTGAGGCATGTCCCTTGCTCAGAATAAAACGATCGCGGTCCGGCCATCCCGGATTTTGAGGATTAATCCGCATGGTATGGAAATATAGCACGGCCATGATATCGGCAGCGGAGAGAGAGCCACCAGGATGTCCTGCCTGACGCTGATATATCATTTTGAGGCTCTCGCGCCGCAAAGCGGCAGCAATCTGCTCAAGCTCTTTTATTAGTTGAATGTTATATTCAGTCATTATAAAACATTTTTTATAGCCCGATTTCGTGACGCAAAGCCTGAGTGCTCTCGCACGAGTTTCCTACATTCCAGCGACCGAAGACTCCCATACCGCCCAATTCATTGTCTCCAGAATAAACCGGAACATGTATCAATGAAAGCCCTTTATATCTATATGCTTTGTCCAGAGCTTTTACCAACGAAATCGTAGAAAATCCCCCACTCATGGCCTGCACGCCCTTTACAGCGCCGGCCCAGGCTACATAATCCACTTCAACTGAATCGTCGGTAGCAAATTCGTGACCGTACTGGGCTTTCTGAAGTCCTGTGATGGCGCTCATGCGACGGTTATCCAGTAACAATATACATCCCCTGACGCCATGCTGAATCCCGTCAATCAAAATTTGCGGATTCATCGTGAAAGAGCCGTCTCCCGTGAAGGCCAGACCAAAGAATTTCTTTATTGACGCAGCGGTGGATAGCAGGGCTGAAGCAGCAAACCCCATATAGCTGGCTCCGGTTTCTGTGAAAGTGAAGCCAGCTGCTTCGTCTTCCACGATCTGAAAGCCGTTGGCCTGAACATCCCCAGCATCGAAAAACTTGACCACGCTTTTCGCTTTAGCCCAATCGCTTGCGGCTTTGATAGCAGCAGGCTGAGTCAGCACTTGCCGTTTCCATTTCTCGTCGAAAAGAACGGGGTGCTTATAACGTTGTTGCTTGAATTTTTCCCAAGTCTGACGTTGTCCGTTGCAGGCCTTGAACCAGGCCGAAGGCTGCGTTTTATTAGTTACACCCTGCTTTCTTAGCTCCTTCAGCAGCCGCTGTAGTGTAAGCCGGGCATCACCTACCATGGGCAGTGTATCGCTGTAATGCAGCGCCGCTTCAGTTTCAGTATTTATATTGATTACACGTTGAACTTTAGGGTAGGCAGTGCGTGAACAATCAGACTGGCAGACAAAACGCGATCCAATGGCTAGTAATAAATCAGCATGTTCCATAGCATAGTTTCCGCAAAGAGAGCCCTTGGAGCCTCCTACCGTCATGTTGCGGGTGTTGCTGTAAGGCAGAACGCCGGAGGCCATTGGCGAGACTACCGCCATTCCATCTACAAGGTCCAGCAATTCGGCGATTTCCTGACCGGCATTACGTGCTCCGCCCCCAACCCGCACGGCCACCTTTTTAGCCGATAGAAGCCAGTTGGCGGCAGTTGCATAATCCGCCTCGGCAGCTGCAGGTCTTATAGTTAATGCCGAAGGAAGTTCCCGCAAATTGAACATCTTTATTGATACAGGCTGGATATTCATTGGTAAAAGCAAAAAAAATGGACCGGCCCGGAAAGGATGGTCCACGGACAATTGTCCCCTTCTCAGCGCTGCCGAAACAGCCCCGGGAGTATGAAGAGAATAGGCTTGTCCCATCGTAGAAAAAAGCCGTAGGAATAGGTCCTGCTCGTAGCGCGGGATCTGCTGCATGTTAAGCCCTTCATCTTCGGTGGTCTCTTCCCCAAGTATGTACCAAACCCCCAGTCCGTCGGATGCCGGCACCAGTGATGCTGCCAGTGCCTGCAAGGCGCCCGGGCCGATGGACGTGACAACTGCTGCTTTCTGCCCGGTGACCCAACGCAAGGCGGTTGCAGCGTGTGACGCCTCTATCTCGCTACGGGTATTCAAAACCTTTACCAGAACGTGCTGCTGATAGACGCGCAACACCTCAGCCAGGTCAGTACTTCCATGCCCGAAAACAACAAAGAAAGTATGGACGTTTTGTTTTATCAGTCCCAGGACGAGCGCTTCTGAAACGGTGATATCAAGCTTTGACGGTATGCTACCGCTTCCAATGGCGCTGATGAGTCCGCCACGGGCAGCAATGATAGCTGCCCTTTGCTCACGGGCTCTTTGAACAACCTCGAAATTCACATACCCTCTCAGATCTTATTAAACTCGTCGTTCTATAACCAGGGATTTCCCATTTCAAACCGCATCCAGGTGATAATCACGTTATCGCGATTGGTCTAGATAATATCCCCTTGCCACGCGTCCGTCAATGTGCTTGAGAAAGGCGCCTATCCTGTTCCCGCTATAGGATACCTATCCGATGCCGAAAACTGCATCATTCACTGGCTTGCCTTGAAATTAGCATCTAATCTGGAAAGCTATATGCTATTGGTTGGAGAATTATATAGATATGGTCGGGGTGAGTGGATTCGAACCACCGACTTCATGGTCCCAAACCATGCGCGCTAGCCGCTGCGCTACACCCCGCAAGGAAAGAGTATAGATTACACGTGAAATGGCGTCAAGATACGAACGATGGACAGAAAGGAATTATTAACCCCGGCAGTTCGGACAGATATCGAAGAACTCTTTTGGTAATTTCCACTTTTTCTGGATATATTCCAACTGTTTTACAGGAGCCCACTCGATCCCACATTTCCCACATTTTTGCAGCTTATATTTAATATTCCAATTATGGATATACCGGTAACCATTTTTATCTTCCATCTTGATGGCATTAGTCGGGCACGCATAAAAACATGAGCCGCAACCAATACAGTCACTAGCCACTCCCAGGAAAGGTGCAGCCGGTTCCCTGGTGATTCCACGATTGACCAGACTGATCGCACTTACACCCACTACCTGTTCGCAAACCCTGGTACACAGGCCGCAGACTATACAGTCTTCCTTGGTCCAGTATTGTTCCGGATAAGAAGGTTTTTCAAGACCGTATTCAGCCGCCAGTTCTTTAATAACACTGTTTTCGGAACACCTGGCATATAGCAAATCAAGCAATACTTTACGGTTTTGGCGCACTCTTGGAGAATCAGTCTGAACGACAAGGCCTTCTTCCACCGGGTAAAGGCACGAAGTGACAATGCGAGTCCGTGTACCTTTTGTCACCTCAACAATACAAAGCCTGCAAGCTCCATAAGGTTCAACTGCATCAAGATGGCATAGAGTTGGGATTTTAATACCATGATCCCTGGCTACCTGCAGAATAAACTGACCTTTTTCCGCAGTGTATTTATTTCCGTTTATAGTGAGAGTAACTAGTTCACTCAATCTTAATAGCTCCCATCTTGCATACATCGTAACATGTACGGCATTTGATGCATTTGGATTGATCCAGAACAGCCGGTTTCTTCTTCCCCATATCTGTGATCGCCTGGACCGGGCAAGCTTTTGCGCACATGCCGCAACCCGGGCACTTCTCTTCCAGAATAGAAAACGTTATTAAATCCTTGCAGATACCTGCACGGCATTTTTTCTGTTTAATATGTTCTTCGTATTCCTCACGGAAATACTTCATGGTAGTCAATACCGGGTTGGGCGCTGAACCGCCGAGTTGACACAGCGCGCTGTCTTTCAAGCATTGGCCCGTCTCTTCCAGAATGGCCAAATCACTTTCCTTGCCTGCCCCTGAAGTGATATCGCTCAGTATCTGGCGCATCCTTTTGATGCCTTCGCGGCAAGGCACACATTTTCCACATGATTCTTCTTCCAGGAAGGACAGGTAATATTTAGCAATATCGACCATGCAGTTATTCTCATCCATCACGATCATACCGCCAGAACCCATCATAGAACCGACTTTGGTCAATTCGTCAAAATCGACAGATAAATCCAGCATGCTCTCAGGCAAGC
>JBEKCL010000183.1:0-6804 GCA_050014895.1 Dehalococcoidia bacterium | reverse complement strand
CTACATTGAGAAAGGCAGAACTGGAAAATACAGTTGTACCAATGGTTACATGGTCCAAAGTTGCTGCCAGAAACTGGACGACGCCTCTCGATCTAGTTTTTATCGATGGAGGCCATAGCTATGAGGCTGCTTATACCGACTATCAATGCTGGCATAAGCACCTGGTTCCCGGCGGTTACCTTATTTTCCACGATATCATTCCAGATCCAGCAAAGGGAGGACAGGCGCCGTACGAGGTTTACAAGAAGGCAGTTGCAAGCTCACAATTCTACGAACTGCCTATGGTCAATACTCTCGGTATACTAAAGAAGCGCCATGCTGTGATGCTCTAATAGCAAACTCGTCGGTGATTCAGGCCTCAGCATGTCTGCAGCCAACACGACAGCCGCTGAAGTCCATGAGGGCTTTTCAAGAGGCCAGATTTCATTTTCCGGGTAGGCAACTCCATACCAGTACGAACCATCCTCATCCCTCATATGATGAATCCAGTTATAGACAATAGCCGATTGCTTGTATTGGCCATGAACTGCTAAAGATATGGCAAGCTCGCTGGTCTCAGCGGCCGTTACCCACGTTTTTCCCAGGTTACATACGGATCCTTTGCCATGTACAATAAATTTATCCCAACTGTCATAAATCCTGTTTACGGCTTCCTGACCATGGATTACACTGCATAGGGCTGGATAATACCAATCCATGGCAAATGCAGAATTGTTTGCACCATCGGCAGGAGTTTCATAAGGCAACGGCATTTTCAATATTGCATTGCGTAAACGTTCATTGGCACTCATCCACTCGGGATGATCTTCCCCCAAGAGATCGGCCAGCTTCAAGGCGCAGTTTATGCTGAGGTAAGATGAGCTACAACTCGTTACCAGTGCAGGGGGACATAACTCACCATTCACATCCCTGGCCCAATATATCTCACCGTCAGGGCCGCGCATATTGAGGATGCAATTGATAGCCGACCGTACACTTGGCCACATGTCACGCACAAATTTGGAATTACCGGTAACCAAATAATGATGCCAAACACCGGCCGCAATATATGAGATGGCATGTGATACTTTATGTTGCTCCTTGGGAAGTCCATTCTGATAATTGGCGTACCAACTGCCATCCGGAAGCTGGACATTGGCAAGCCATTCATAAGCCCGTTCCGCTTCATCATGATAGTCGCCTACATCGATGGCCATGGCACACTCTACGTGGGTCCAAGGCTCGACGACACCACCCTCCAATTCCGGGACAGAACCCCGCTTCTCCTGCAAACCTACGATACCTTCCAGGGTAGGTTTTAAAAACCAGTCGGACAACATGTTGTCGATGCTATAAGATGTAGGTTCAATAATGTCATCCGCATACATGTTTTCACCCCGTCTTTACCTGCACCTGCGCTTCAATAGCTTCCCTGTAGTAATCAGCGGTCTGTTTAGCCGCACTATCCCAATTAAAAAGCCTTGCAACCCTCTCCTTACCACTCATCCCCATTGCTTTCCGTTTATTATCATTGCCAAGAAGGCCTGTAACAGCTTCTACAATAGCTCGCGTATCACCCGGGGGAATTAGAATACCGGCATCACCCACCACTTCCGGTAAGGCGCCAGCTGTAGTTGAAATAACCGGCGCTCCACAAGACATTGCCTCAGCAGCCGGCAGTCCGAAACCCTCGTAGATTGAAGGCACAACTAACATTGTCGCGGTCGAATATTGATGGACTAACTGATCGGTATCTATTTTACCAGCGTATTTAACGCAATCATCCAATCCCAAATCCTCGATAACCCCTTCCGTATAACCTTTCCGCATAGGTGTCCCAACGATTACAAGCTCAATATTTCTTGTCTTACGGATCTCGGCCACAGCTTCAAGCAGATATTTCAGGCCTTTCAAAGGCGTGTCCCCGCTATTGATGACAAGTATACGGTTGTCCGGACGAGTAACTCCCGGCTCCTCCCTGAAAATGTCCTGATCTACTCCACAATAGATGATCTTAAACTTATCGGCAGGTAAGCAGAAACCCTCAGTTATCTCACTTAAAGAATGCTTCGAATCCGTGATGAAATGCGATAGCTGACTGGCCACTTTAATTTGAGTATCCACAAAAGAATACCAGCGTTTAATACCCAGCTTCTTTAAGGGGGATTTGGCCGCTTTCAGGGCAAGCTGGCGGTCTATGGTGATGGGATGATGGATGGTGGTCACCATGGGGATGCCCATCTGCCTTATCTTCAGTATTCCTTCGCTTATACACTGGTTATCATGCACAATATCGTATTTCTTGCTGTGCCCGTTGTTATGGAACATATCGTAGGCACGCATACCGAATGTTTTTGTCTCCGTAAGGCAACCGCCGCATTCTCCTATCCACTCAACAAAATTGGGCCATGTGTTCAGCCAGAGGGGATTTATAAAATAACGCCTGATCTCAGAGAACCTGTACAGGTCCAGGCTGGGCAGCTTAATTAATTTAATGCCTTCTGCCAGATCAGGATACGGAGGCCCTGCCACTACGTCGACTTCATGCCCGAGTTTTTGAAGAGCCTGGCTGAGATATCGGACGTATATCCCCTGGCCACCTGAGTATTTATATGCTCTATAGCTCAGTAAACATACGCGCATCTTTAACTATCCGATTAACAACCCCGTATAAAAAATACCATAGAATTTTACATTTATTTGGTGTTATTTTCAATATCAGGCAAATTCGTTATTGAGATTTGGCCTTTTCGCATCTGGTTCGTTCAATCGCTTGAACATAAACATCCAGTGTGTGCTTTGCAGCATCTCTCCAACTAAAATTCTCTAATATGCGTTTTCTCCCAAGTATGCTATACTCATTTCTTTTATCAGGATTATCCAAAAGGTGAGCAATCGCATCAGTCAGTGCAGCCGAATCAGCGGGCGGTATCAGTATGCCAGCGTCGCCAACAACTTCAGGTAAAGCGCCGGCAGTGGTCGATACCACCGGAGTGCCGCAGGCCATAGCTTCTGCTGCAGGCAATCCAAAACCTTCATACGTTGAGGGAACAGCGACCAGCGTTGCTGTCCTATAGAGCCTGATCAGTTCATCAGTTCCAATTTGATCACAGAAGGTTACACTTTCTGTAATACCCAACTTATCCATTAACTTTTCAGTTACGCCATCACCCATTGTTTGACCCACAACCACCAGTTTTACGTCATGTTTCTTGCGTAATTCAGCCAACGCCTGCAATAAGAAACGCAGGCCTTTCACAGCAGTGTCCCGACTCATTACCATCAATATCGTGTCATTTAGTCTTTTTCCATCCTTGGAAGGGCTGAACTTCTCCGTATCAATTCCGTTATAAATTACTTTCAAATTATTTTCCGGGACCCTGAATACCTCGTGGATGTGTTTTTTAGCCATTTCCGAAACGGTAATGATAAATGGAAGTTGCTGCGCCACTTTAATCTGCATCCCGGTAAAAGAAAACCAGCGCCGGTACCCCAGCTTGTCTTTCAAAGACTTGGCCGATTTTATTGCAAGATCACGATCAATGGTAACAGGATGGTGAATCGTTTCAACCACAGGATAACCCGCCCGCTGGATGTCGGCAATTCCGTATGAAAGCGTCTGGTTATCATGTATTACATCGTATTTCGTATGGTCTTGCTTACAAAGATACTGGTATGCACGCATACCAAATGAAAGCGGCTCTGAGAAATAACCCGTGACAGTGCCTCCCCATTCTATAAAGTTGGGATATGTATTCAACTTATGCGGATCGATGAATAGGCGCTGCCAGGAGTTGAGCGTATAAAGATCGAGACTGGGTAGCTTGATCAACCCAACACCATCATCCACAATAGGATATGGAGGACCGGACATCATATCTACTTCATGCCCCAAATCCCTCAGTGCATTGCTCAAATAGCGCATGTAAATGCCCTGTCCACCAGAGTAAGGGTAGCTGCGGTAGCTCAATATGCAAATTCTCATGGCATCATATCCTGCGATCTATTTTGGGCTCACATATCATATCAAATTTACCTGTTTTTTGCGATTGACAGGGTCCCGCCGCCAGCAATTTGGTATCATCATATTGACATTACGGCATATCTACTGATAATATAATTATTGAATGAATATTCATTCTTTTTATGTGTTGCTATGACAACGCGCCAGAAGCGAAAAGAACGCATAACCCGCACCCGGCAGAAGCAGATACTGGATGCTGCACTGGCTGTCTTTTCATCTAAAGGGTTCGGGGAATCCACCGTTGCCGATGTAGCTAAAGAAGCGGGTATCGGTGTGGGCACAATCTACAACTACTACAAGGACAAGCATGACTTATTGATTTCGCTGATTGCCGATAGACTAATATCTGAGGACCTGCTCAGGATATTCGGTACCCAGCCAGCCCGAAGCAATGAAAAATTCATGCAGTCTATGCTGGAAGAACGCCTGTCATTCGGACTCGATAACGCACAGAAAATGTTGTTCCTGTTCTTTGAAATCCAGCGCAATCAAGGGCTTCGTCGACAATTCGTGACCCAGGTAGCAGGCCCTCTACTGAACAAACTAGAACAATACATCAACGCCCAGGTAGATAACGGCAGTTTCCGCAAAGTGGATGCCAGGGTTGTGGCACGCGCGTTGGCCGGAACAATTATCGGCAACATGATACTCTACCGGCTTGAGCAGCGCGACAGCCCCTTCAAGAAGACCCGCGTCAGGGAGGCGGCCAAGGAACTGCGCAATCTGTTCATCCATGGCCTGGAAACTGAGTGATTAAGATGCTCAAAACACTGTTGAACGACCTGAATGCCTCACTTTTCCTCTTTTATAAGTACATCACCCGCGGCAATAAGGGCACGCTCATACTCACCGTCATCGTGGCCGCACTGGCATTCCTGCAGATCAACACGATATCGGGCATTATGAGCGGGGCAGTCAGCTTAATCTATCAGCAGGCCAAAACCAACTATGTTTCAAACCTGGTGGTTCAACCGGGTAAGGACCAGTGGGGATACAAAGAGCTATATTTGACCCAGGTTACAGCTTTAAAACGCAAAATAGACGGCATACCTGGTATTATTGCCAGCAGTGCCCGTTATACCGCCGGGTCAATTATTACTTATGACCCTGATAAAACCGGCAAAGATATCAGGACCATAAGCTGGCCGATCACTTCAATCGACCCTGCTGAAGATAGGCAAGTATCGGACATATCCATGTATATGGTATCCGGTCAGTTCCTAGATGAATCAGACCGCGACCAGGTGATAATGGGAAGGGAAATCTCAGGAGGTTTTGGAGCCACTCTGGAGGTGCAGTCACTCAAGGGAGCGAATGTTGGAGACGAGATTACTATCAGTTATCAGAACGGGATTGTCCGCAAGTATACAATCAAAGGCATCTATACGACGATATTTCCGCTTTCCGACATGTCGATCTTCATTACACATAAGGAAATGGAATCGGTCCTTGGTTTGCATGATCGTGCCTCAGAGATCCTTATTAAGACTGATGAATCCTATCCCGAACAATATTACATCGATCAGCTCAGGCGAGCCGGAATTGAATTACCCGATATCAAGCCATGGAAAGATTTCATTGGGCTGGTGCTGGGCATTGCGCAGAGTTTTGACATTATCAAACGAATAATACTGCTCATAGGTTTGATGGTGGCCGGCGTGACTATCTTTATCGTTATATTCATAGCCACCGTCAGTAGAAGAAAGCAAATTGGCATCATGAAAGCCATCGGCATGAAAGAACAGATCATAGTAACCTCCTACATTTTCCTCGCCCTCTTTTACGCTCTTATTGGAATTGGCGTAGGCACAATGATCCTGGAGTTTATCATCAGACCCTATTTTATTGCCCATCCACTAACTTTCCCAATGGGACTGGTCAGCCTCCTACTGGTCCCAGGGGAGTTTTCAGTCAGTGTTATCAGTATGCTGATTGTCAGCATTATTGCCGGGTTCATCCCGTCATGGAGAGTAACCCACGAGAATATTATCAAGGCAATTTGGGGCTAGTCTTAATGATAAAGGTCAAAGATTTAGTCAAAACTTACCCCGGCCAGGTCCCGGTGCGGGCGCTTAAGGGCGTTTGCTTCGAAATCCCCACGGGACAATTCGTGGCAATTATGGGAGCCAGCGGCTCAGGAAAATCGACATTACTCCACCAACTCGCTTTGCTCGATAACCCTTCATCCGGCCAGATATTGTTGGATGATATAGATATATCTACGCTCTCAGACCAGATGCGCACCGAGTTCCGTCTTCGGCTATGTGTTCCAGGAATACGCCCTGATACCCGAATTGAACGCTATCGAAAACGCTTATCTTCCGCTTATGCTACTTGGCGCGAGGAAGAGGGATTACATTAAAGCTACCACTGATCTAATGATTAAAGTCGGGCTTGGCGACAGGCTTAAACATCTAATCAGCCAACTTTCAGGCGGAGAGCAGCAGAGAGTCGCAATCGCCAGGGCGCTGGTCAATAAATCCAAAATACTGTTTGCCGATGAACCCTGTGCCAACCTCGACACCGAGAACAAGGGTATCGTCCTCAGGCTTCTGCGTAAACTATGCGACGAACTCGGTCAGACAATTCTCATGGTGACTCATGAGCCCGAGCAACGGGAATTTACCGATCGTGTCATCTTTTTCAGAGACGGCTTAATCGAACGCGAGGAAACGATTAGTAAAGAATCACGTGAAGCCGCTTTACGCAGAGCCTACCTCCCCGACCAGTCTGCTAGTTCTGAGTTTTTAAATCATTTTAATGGAGAGCCCTGATATGAGAAAGAGATTAGTTCCGGCTAT
>JBEKCL010000182.1:0-6836 GCA_050014895.1 Dehalococcoidia bacterium | reverse complement strand
AAAACAAGCTAAGCCGCTAACAGGCTATTGCGGTAATGTATAGTATATTAATAGCCTCGGGTTACCAGAACCTAAATCGATATAATTGGCTTCCCTGGAACTCCACTGATATTTGTTTTCGCTGTAATTCGGGACAACGTAATAATAGCTCTTTTCAAACTGCAATTTTAACTGCAACCGGTTATTGCGAGTGTCTATTTGCTTTTGCACGGCGGATACCATATCAGGTGATGTAAAGTACGTGTCCGGCATCTGAGTGATAGCATAGCTATAGCTCCAGGTAAATAAAGGCGTGTTTTGTAAATAGATCTGGTTGCCATTGGCATCGATCCTTAAGCCATATTGCTGGTTGTATATGTAAAGTGAGCCCAGCCATGGCATAGGATGGTTTACTACCTGTGCTTTCGTCAAGTCAAGCTGGACGGACTTGATGGTAGCATTAACCGGAATCGAGGAAAGATCAAAGCTGAGAAATGCCTGCATTTGCTGCTGTAATTGATCCTGCCCTACTAAGACCTGGTCATAGCTGACCTCATTTCCCTTGATTGTACCATCTTCAGCAGCTATCGAATAAGTGATAAGTGAATAGCTGGGAACCGGAGTGACCAACACCTGGGCTGTCGCCTTCACGATGCCCTGATCGTTTGTACCATAGATCGTATAGGTAGTGGTCTGCAACGGCTGGACTGATCTGCTGCCTGCCTGAGCGACATCGCCGATGCCCGGATCTACACGCACATTTCCAGACCCAGAAACATCCCATGACAAAGTTGCCCAATCACCCTCGTTAATGTTGGGAGGTGAAGCAGCGAACCCCTTGATGGTCATCGCAGTTGGGCCACCCTGGGCCAGCACGTTGACATTGGTACCGACTTCCTTGGACCAGTTGCCGTAATTGTCCTGGACTTTAAACCAAATCGTGTGCGGCCCCGCAGTCAATGTAGTGGTATCAAAGGTTGCCAATTGGCTGATGTCGCCATTGATATTTGACCGCCAGTTATAAGCAACTATCTGCCCAACGGAGGCCACCCCATGGCCCGTAAATTTAATCGTTTCGCCCGTATAAACCTGCGACGAAGAAACGGAATCAATATATGCAAGCGGAAGGACATTGGTGTTAACTACCTGCCTGACGCATCCTGCCAGTAACATCACAGTCACAAGCGTCAATATAAGGATAGTCGCCTTTCTCAAATTAACACCTCTCTTATCTCTTATCCTATGTTTAACACAATCTAACATTTGTATTCAAAATTTGTCAACATATCTATTTGCCGATTTTACTCTTAACGTACTTCATTACCCTGGACATGACGTCGCCAGCTTTGCCCTCCACGCATACTGCTGCCTGAGCATCCATCGGCGTTTCACCCAGATTGATAATGACGATTTTAGCGCCGGCATCACGCGCGTACAAAGGTACATAGGCAGCAGGATAAACCACCAGGGTTGAACCAATGACTATGCAAAGATCGCACTGGCTTGCCCGTTTTACAGCTTCACTTAACACCCTTTCCGGGAGCGCCTCTCCAAAAAATACTGCATCCGGCTTAAGAATCCCTTTGCAATGCTCACAAGCCGGGACTTCCTCAACCGCCAGGCGCGCAATGATTTCCGCCATAGGGAAACGTTTTTGGCAACCAAGACACCGCACATACTGCATGTTTCCATGCAATTCAAATACAATCTCAGGTGAATTACCTGCCACCTGGTGAAGATTATCTATATTTTGAGTTACTACACAATCAAGCTTACCCAGCTTTTCAAGTTCGGCCACTGCGTAGTGTGCATCATTCGGTTTAACCTCTTTAATCATGCCACCCTCGGCCAGCATTTTCCACTGCATCTTGCGCACTTCGGGCCTTGCCACAAACCGCTGTATTGTAAAATCCTCGGGATCCAGCCTGGTCCAGATTCCATCTTTCCCCCTGAAATCAGGAATTCCAGATTCTGTGCTTATTCCCGCCCCGGTGAATACGACGATACGCCTGGCAGCAACGATCAGGTCTGCAATCTGTTCAGACTGGAGATCAATATTATCCCTGTCCATATTCAGCTCCGTACACGTGAACTTGGACGCCATATAGATTATACACGGTTTATCTCGTCTGATATATTATATCCATGGCCACGAAATCAAATATCACATCATACCTGGAACAAAACCTGAAAACACGTTACATGGGAAGAGGCGTACACTTCCTCCCAATCACAACATCGACCATGGACGAAGCCAGAAAGCTGGCAGAACAGGGAGCACCAAATGGAGCGGCTATAATAGCCGGAAAACAGGAAACAGGCCGCGGCAGGATGGGCAGATCATGGCTCTCACCCGAGGGAAGCCTGGCCACATCAATTATCCTGCGCCCACTCGCAAATGCACTCTACCTGCTGCCAGCTATTACATCCGTGGCAGTGTACAACGCCGTGGGCAGAATGGGAGTCAAGGCAAGCATAAAATGGCCTAATGATGTCCTTATATCCGGAAAAAAAGTGTGCGGCATATTGATCGAGAACGGATTTAACGCGGGCAACCTGGTTTACTCTATCGCCGGAATAGGAATAAATGTTAATTTCGAAACGACAAGGTTCCCCGAGATAGCCGATATAGCCACCAGTTTATCAGTGGAACTAGGGAAAGAGGTATCAATCCCCGAAGTTGCATTAAATCTATATTCCGAGATGGAAAAGCTCTATGACCGTATCGGCGAGCCTGATTTCATCATGAGTGAATGGATCGGCCATATGGGAACGATCGGCAGGTGTGTAAGCGTCAACACGGGCAGTAGCACCCTGGAAGGAGTAGCTGAATCGGTCAACCCCGGTGGCAACCTGGTATTGCGCATGGATGATGGGTCAATGCGCGAGGTGGTGGCAGGCGATGTATCCAACGTCAGGGACAAATCTAAATAAAAAGGGGCGTCCCGATGATCATCGGGACGCCCCAGACTATTAACTGTTCTGAAAACTATTACTCCAGTTTTTTCTGATCTCCGCTAATTTTGCTTAGCATAGGCATGATAAGATCCATCGGTAGCGGGAACACAATGGTATTCGTCTTTTCAGTCGAGATGGTAATAAGTGTCTGAAGGTAGCGCAACTGCATGGCTGCCGGGTGGACCGATAATGTTTTGGCCGCTTCCGCCAGCTTTTGCGCCGCCTGGGCTTCACCGTCGGCATGTACTATCTTAGCGCGGCGTTCCCTTTCTGCTTCGGCCTGCGCAGCCATAGCACGCTGCATGGTCTCAGGAAGCTGAACATCCCTGACTTCCACCATGCTCACTTTAATGCCCCATGGTTCCGTGCCCTCATCAATTAGTAGCTGTAACTTCTCATTGACCTTGTCCCTGTGCCCGAGCAAATCCTCAAGATCGCTCTGACCCACAACATTTCGCAGCGTTGTCTGACAGAGAAGCGACGTTGCCCTGATATACTGCTCAACATTCAATATAGCCGATTCCGGCTTCATGACACGGAAATAGACCACGGCATCCACTTTGACGGTAACCGTGTCCATGGTAATGCACTCTTGCTGAGGCACGTCCATCGTCACGACGCGCAATTCCACTTTGACCATACGCTCTATGAAAGGTATAAGAAAGATAAGACCAGGTCCCCTGACACCCACATATCTTCCCAGGCGAAAAACCACGCCTCTCTCGTATTCATTAACGATCCTGACCGACGCGAAAATCACGATCAACAGGAACACTACTGCTATGATTATTCCTATAACTGACATATTTGCCTCCTCATTTCTTTTTGGTCACATACAGTTTCAAGTTATCTACTCTCGTGATAACCACTTGTTCTCCCGGCTGGGCAGTCCCGCTGTCCATTTCAGCCGTCCATAACTCACCCTCGACCATCACCATGCCCCTGGGTTTGAGGACTGTTTTAACCTCGGCGGCCTGACCTACCATTCCCTCTTTCCCCGTAGTAACCTTACGCCTCTGCCCCTGGACCGTAGCCCAGACAAGCAGGCCGACGAAAATGGCCATGACAATGGCAACAATAGCAACAAGACCTTGATTAAATTCCATGGAAACGTCGCTCCCGCTGAAAAGAATTAGTGAACCGAACACCAACGAGATAATTCCACCTGATGTCAGTATACCATACGCAGGTACAAAAATCTCAGTTATGAACAATCCAAAGGCCAGTAATATGAGCATCGTCCCCGCCCAATAGGCGTTAAGAACGCCCAGAGAATAAAAAGCCAGGCAAAAACAAAGCCCGCCGATTACACCCGGAAAGATTATGCCTGGATTGGATATCTCTGTGATCAATCCTATTGAAGCAAGAGTCAGTAATATATAAGCCACATTGGGATGACTGATAACCAGGAGGAATTTTTCCAGTCCCGTCATATCGTCCGGGACTACTACCGCACCTTCCGTGTTTATCGTCACGCTCCGGCCATCTGCAAGTGTAACTTGCCTGCCGTTGATCTGCGTGATTACACTGCTTAAATCATCGGCCATAAAATCGACCAGCTTTAGATCAACAGCCTGCGTAGCTGTGAAGGATTTGCTTTCCCTTACCGCCGCTTCCAACAGTGAGGGATCGCGGCCCCGCTTCTCAGCGATGCTCTGAATCCAGGCTGCCGTGTATTCGGTGGCCTTTTGTAAGGCGGTTTCCGGCAGTGTTTCGCCCTGTGCCCCTACGGGATGTGCTGCTCCTATGCTGGTAGCAGGCGCCATGGCCGTAATATGAGCAGACAACGTAATAAATGTGCCCGCAGAAGCGGCCCATGCGCCCTGGGGGGCAACATACACTACTACCGGGACTTTCGCATTCAAAATCCTGGTTACTATATTCTGGGTCACATCAAGCAGGCCGCCGGGCGTATCCAGCTCTATGATGCAGGCTACGCTGCCTTCAGCTTCAGCCCGGCTGATGCCGCGGTCAATATAATCGGCCACAATCGGCACGATATTGCCTTTCACCGTGAGGACATGGATATTGCCACCGGAAGCGCTTGCGCTCCCGCCCGCAATTGAAAGGGCAATTCCAACCAGGAAAAGACCACTATAGATAAACCGGAGTATTTTTCTCCACATGTCCTATATTGTATAACAGAAAGGACATGCGGCAAGAGTTGTTGAGGTACAGGCCAGGGGATTAACACGACATTTTGTATAATCTAGGGGGTAATATACTATAAAGACGATGGGATAAAGGAGTACAGTAACAATGCCAAAACCAGCTAATTCTCTATTCCGCATGATGGCCTTCGATTTCAAGATACGTGATCTCTTCTCGCCGCGAAAAAATATCATTGCTGACTTAGGTATAAAACCCGGGTTTCAGATACTTGATTTCGGATGCGGTCCCGGCGCTTATATTCCTGCAACCAAGGAACTTATCGGGCCGTCGGGACATATATACGCCCTGGATGCACAGCCGATGGCAATTGAGTATGTACAGGACCTTTGCAGAAAGAAGAAATATTCTAACGTCACATCGATACTGTCGGACCGCGCCACCGGGCTTCTCAGCGCCAGTATCGACATCATTTTCCTGTACGACATATTACACGGGCTGACTGATGCAAAACCAATTTTTGAGGAACTTCACCGTGTAGTAAAACCGGATGGAATCATATCGGTCAATGACCATCACTTGCAACAGGAGGAAATAATTGCGAAGGTCACGTCTGCGGGCCATTTCAAGTTGATGGAAAAGAAAAGCAAGACAATCAGTTTTTCAAAGATATAGCTGGGACTAAAGTGGTATTGCTGTCATATAATCCCGTCCTATATAATGCGTTTATAGGAGGTGATCTATGAGTACTGCTATGCTAGGTTTGGGAATCGGCGGCGGCCTTATTATCTACATATACATGGCCCTCTGTCTCATGTTCATCGCACAGAAGACCAATACCCCATATCCATGGTTGGCATGGATACCCGTAGCAAATGTTTTTCTTATGGCAATGATTGCCAAAAAGCCGTGGTGGTGGGCGCTTATTATGGTTTTGGCATACGGCATTGCAGCAGCCGTCCTCAATGGCGGGGCTGGCTGGCTGGGATGGATTCTTTATATTGTCGGCATCGTCTTTACCATACTCATCTGGATTAGCGTCTGCCAGGCTCGCAACAGGCCGGGATGGTGGGCCGTTTTACTCTTCATCCCCATAGTCAACATTGTAATAGTTGGCGTACTGGCTTTTTCGAAAAAATAGCCATCCTCAGACGATTTATTAGGCGGGCGTATCGCGTGATACGCCCGTTTTTTCGTTCAACTTGGCAATTCCACCCGATCATTTGACACCAGACCGAACCTGAAATTATTGCGAATATCATACGCAATTATTTGTTATGTCAAATTGAAGCTGCACCTTGATTAGTGTAGAATAATCCAACTTTAAAAGGATATGAATTAAGATGGAAACACAAAAATGCAAAGGGGCACGCGACCTTCTTCCTGTCGACATGGAAAGGTTCCGGCAGGTAGAAGACGCCTTCCTCAACTCGTGCCTTAACTGGGGCTACCGTGAAATCAAGACGCCTACACTGGAATATATACACCTTTTCACCCAGGCCGGAACGCTGACACCCGCCATGCTGGGACGCGTCTACTCATTTCTGGACTGGGATGGGTGGAGCGGAGAGCGCGTGGTGCTCAAGCCGGACGCCACCATACCTGTGGCGCGTTTATATACAGAGCAGTTAGCACAAAAAGGCTATCCGGCTCGCCTGTCCTATGTCACCAATACCTTCGTATTTGAAGAAACAGGTACACGGGCGCGCGAGCGATGGCAGTGTGGCGCCGAGCTTATCGGCGCGGGCTCTTCCTTGGCAGACGCCGAACTGGTGGCCTTTGCCTGCGAC
>JBEKCL010000181.1:0-6898 GCA_050014895.1 Dehalococcoidia bacterium | reverse complement strand
CCCCACTACTAAAAGGACACTCGGAAGGAAAACAATCAGAAGATTAAATAAGGGGGCCCCCTGTATTCGGATTTATATGTCTTTATTTGCATTCATCCTTATTACTTGACATAAGAGCAGGACCGGCCTTGGCTAGATTAGTTCATATCCATTTAAGTAAATTTTACGATTCATGGTCGTATAGCGAAGTAGCATGCTGGTAACTTGTTACCCTGTGCTATTTGCATGTCAATAATCATAGTATAATAGGTACGATGCAGATCGATAGGGGATGCTAAACAATATGAAAATATTGGATAGCAGCAGTAGCGTCTGGAGGGTAACTCTGGATAAGGCCATTGAGCTTGTCTGGTTATTGGTCATCTTTACAGTTCCCCTTTATTTCAATCCCTTCACTCTAAACTGCTTTTATTTCGTAAAGTCGCTTGCGCTTGTGATTTTAGTTTGCACTATGCTTGGCCTTGTTATAGCGCAATTAATCCTTCGGACAAGGCGCATAAAGCCTGAACCGCTGGTTTATATAATCAAGAAGTCGCCCCTGCAAACCGCTGCAATAGCATTAGGCCTTGTCTGGATAATATCCACTATATTTTCCATCATGCCGTATAAGAGCATCTGGGGCAATCTTTCAGGTACTGTGGGCGTGCTGACAAATATATCGTGGATTATTTTTTTTATCATCATAGCGTTTAAAATTAACAGCCGCACACAGCTTTTCCGTGCGCTATATGTGCTGCTGGTATCATCATGGCTGGTTTCTCTTGTGGGTATCCTTCAGTATATTGACCCTCATGTTTTGCCATGGTTTACGTTTGAGGGCCGTGTATTTTCAACTGACGGCAATCCTCTTTCACTTAGCGCATATATAGCCATGATTTTACCCATAACTCTGGCCATGGTTGTTCTCACTTGGTACGGATCACCAGGTCAGCGTAGAAGTAAGATTGCCTTCGCAGGTCTGCTGGTATTATTCGCACTGCAGTTGGGATGTCTGGCGCTTGCCCAGTATTCCATTACATTGCTACTTTTTGTTGTTGGCATTTTCGCGTTTTTTGCTCTTATTGGTATATTCTTGCAGAGAAAGGCAACTATCGCTCTGAGTATACTCTTTTTATTTCTAATTATTATCATAGCCGGTGTTCTACTTGGTCCGATGCTGTTGCCTGAGAGCAATGATATTGACGTGGGTAATCAAAGTGGCGCGGTGGCAGCGGCTGAGCAGGTAGGCCTGCCAACCCTTTCGATACGTGTCGATTCGTGGAGGAGTGCAGCCAACGTTATTATCCAATCACCGGACATACCATACTCCCAGGATAACTATCATTGGTTACGTCGTGTAATAGGATATGGACCGGAGACGTTTATTGCTGTTTCCCAGACAAGGTTTCCAAGTTCACTCCGGAGTCAATATACCTTCGATTCTTTGGTAATTGCACAACCGGAGAACTATTATCTTTACCTTGGTGCGACAATTGGAATATTAGGGTTGCTTGCCTTTTTAAGTGTTCTGGCTATTTTCGCTTTAGTAAGCTTCAGGTCATTATTGCTTAGTAAAGACAGGGGGACTACAGTATTACTGTCTGCATTTATTGCAGCGATCGTTCAATACTGTGTGCATATATTCTTCAATACTTCGGTTATTGATCCGGAGCTGGTTTTCTGGACGGTATTAGGGCTGACGGTAGCATTGAGCAGAATGCAATCTGTCAGTGTCGGTGATGTGGCGGAATTACCGGATAAATCATCAAGCTCCAAAACAGGATTTAGTGACCGACAATCGCCGGGATCAATGCGAAAAATTATATCAGCGGCAGTTATAGTTATTTTTGTCGTAGTGGGACTTTGCCTGACACTACCACCCCTGCTGGCCAACATGAAGATTCAAAGTGGGCTGGCTCTAGTGGGTAAGGACAAGAATGCTGCGCTTGCCTTATACCAGGATGCGACACGGATTGAGCCCCATCAATCTTACTATTTCAACTTTGTGGGAAACTTTGCCTTTTTGATGGCACAGGAAAATAACGGGACTGCGGAGAAGCAGGACCTCCTGAAAACGAGCGAAGATGCTTATCTTCATGCAATTGAGCAGGAGCCTCAAATGGCTATCTGGTATTATAGGCTTGCCGATATTGATGTGTATTGGGCAATGAATGGGAATAATAGCAAATATTATGATGCGTGCTCTCTTTATGAAAAAGCCGACCGGTTGTTTCCCGGTAATGCCGTTATCTTGAATAAGTGGGCGTTTGCGTTAACTCTCCATAATGATTACTCCGGTGCTGAGGCGAAAATAAATGAAGCTGAACGCAGTGATCCTGCGTGGATACAAACGGCATATTTTAGGGGACTTATGCAAGCTTCAACCGGCAATGTTGCCGAGGCAGGCAAGCTCTTTTTATCGCAGACTGCCAACAAGTTTAAAGATATGCGTTATTTCGTCAATTTTTGCAGTCTTGCTGCTGAATACGGTAAAGCTCCTTTGATAAGAGATGCACTGAAAACACAGGTAAATGGTGCAAAAAGCGACTGGGTAGGATTTGCATATCTTGGCGTTTCAAACAAATATAGTGGAGATTTCAGCGAGTCAATAAATGCATTCCGGCAATCGGCAGTGCTGGTTCCGGAAGAAAACAAGATGATTCTGGCGGGAACCATACAGGCTATGTTCAGTAACAACAGTAATTGGCAAACAGCCGGAGACGAAATAATAGGTAGCCTGATGGGGAAGACAGTGGAAAAACATTAATTGACTGTAGTAGAGGACAATTGGAAATAATCTTAGTATTTATTTTTTTCCTGCTGGGAATCAGCATCGGTAGTTTTCTTAATGTCGTGGCTGACCGTGTTCCGCTTGGTAAAAGTATTGTATCCCCCCCATCCCATTGTTTTAACTGCGGACACAGGTTGGAATCCCGGGACTTGATACCGCTAATAAGCTATTTGTGGTTAAGGGGTAAATGCCGGTATTGCCGCACTCCAATACCTGTTAGATCAATGCTGGTAGAGCTAATCACTGGCTTACTTTTTGTTCTGGCACTAATTAAGATAGGTTTAGGCTGGTCCTTAGTAGGATCTCTCATATATATTTCAATTTTTATTGTCCTGATAATTGTCGATATGGAAATTGGAAAGCCGCCGCATTTAATTGTCTATCCGGCTATTGGGCTGGCCATTATATTTGCAGGGATAAACTCATTCATGGGGTTTCAGCCTGATATCAGGTCTGCCATGCTGGGATTATGTTTGGGAGCAGGCTTATTTCTCATACTGTGGGGGGTTCCCAGGTTGTTTAAGAAGTCGATAACAGGTTTTGGAAATGTTGGTTTGGCTTGCTTGCTTGGCGCGTCTGTCGGGTTCCCTCTTGTAGTAATTGCGTATTGTCTGGCAATTATTATTGGTGGACTAACGGTAGGACTTCTTCTTATATTAAGAAGAAGGAAACTATCAGATGGAATTTCCTTTGGTTTGTATTTATCTCTTGGTGCTATCGGTACAATTTTTGTTGGGAAGGAAATTTTGGACTTAGCGGTATTGCTCTTTAGAGGATAAATGAGGGATTATTTACATAATATTCACGACAGAAAAATTTATTAAAATTTTGTTAATTAGATATGATGAAGGGTATTGACATATATGCATCTATGTGATAATTTAAGTATGTCCCAAGTAATCAAGGTCACAACGGGGAGGCAGAGGATCCCGACACAAGGTAGGCGAAGGCTGAACAGTGTATGGGAGGTAGTTGGTGAACCGGGAAACTGAGGTTACTTGGGGCATTTTGTTTTTTGTTATTCCAAAATGGCTATAAAGGGCAAATTCCTGTATTTTCCTTGAAAATCTAAACCATAGCCAACCACAAAATTATCAGGAATCTCATATCCAACGTAATCAAGCGGTACATCTATTAACCTGCGTACTCTTTTATCGAGAAAAGTGCACACTCTAAGGCTGGCGGGTTCATGTGTATTAAGATAATTCAAGATGTAGTTTAGCGTCATCCCTGTATCTACGATATCTTCAACCATCAATACGTCTTTACCTTTAATATCAATATCAAGGTCCTTGGTTATTTTTATCGACGCGTCGCTATTATTTGTAGGGGTGGAGATGGCCATAAAATCCATGGTGACAGGTATGGAAATATTTTGCATGAGATCTGACATAAAGCATACTACACCTTTTAAGATGCCTATAAGCACAAGGTCCTTACCCTGGTAATCTTTGGATACTTGCTTGGATAGAGACCTGACTCTTCTCTGTATTTGAGTTTTGCTGAAAAGGTATCTCTGTATGCCTGTCATTTTGTTTTCTCCAAGCGGTATAAAACCGAACTTGGCAAATAGCTTCAAGTAATCCGCTCTGTTAAGTAATTTAATATTGGCATCGGGATATAGTTCTTTGAGCAGACGTACTTTGCGGTTTTTTTCAGTGATCAGGCTCTGTTTAGATGTAGTTAACTCGATATAAAGATTAATTTCAGGCAGATAGAAATCTGGTGTAAACATCTCCGTTATCTTATTGTTCTGGGAAGACAACGGGAACGAGCGAGGTTCATACAACCATTCTACTTGGTAAAAATCCAGTAATCGGGAGAACTCTTCTTCGCTAGGGTGGCTGAAGCTTGTGGCCCTGACCGGTGTGAATGGTAGATAAGAAAAACTACTCAATTTCTTTTGTTGAGTCACATTGCTATCATGACGTGTCTGCAAGTATTGTTTGAGTTCAACATTCTCAAGAGTCGTAGCCAGAAGATTTGCCACCGTTGAGATGAAATCTCTTTCATGTGGTTTGAAATGCTTTTCAACACGCGTGTAGATCCGGATTTGGCCGATGACTTCCTCTTTCTGTATTATAGGCGCCCCAAGAAGCGACTTAAGGTTTTCTTTTAAGGCTTCTTCTGGATATTGTGTCCTTTTATCCGTAACAATATCTTCGACAGTCACAATCTTGCCGTCGAGTATTTCGGGATGACTTTCACTGGCTTTTATTGGTCCCTTTCGCAGGTAAAAATCACTTAACCCGTAAGCTCCGATGATATCCAGGTATTCTTTTTGAGGATTAAGCATGAGGATGGCGCAACCCTGTACCTGGAGTGCTTTGGCAGCGCTGCCGGCAATAGTATTTAACAGCTTCCTTAATGGTAAACCGCTGTTGGTAATTTTTGCTATCTGTTTAAAAGCAAGCGAATAACGGTTTTCAGTAGCATCCATTCCACAACCACCTCAGATACACAGTATCCATCATCCGCATTTAGTATATCCACAACTCGGGCAAATATGGCAACCCTCCTGATAAACCAGTAAGTTGCTACAGTCAGGGCACTGACCGGCAAAGCCGCTGTTCCCTGAATAGGAATGGTCCCCTGACACAACAGTCTCTCCATCTTTTTTAACATACTTTTCCAATACGCTGCCTATCGCGTCTGCGCAGGAAAGAATGGCCCGTCCGTTCTCCCATGAGACTGATGGACATCTTATGGCTCTAAGCTGTTTTATCACGGAACCGACATCAATACCTGATCTGAAAATTAACGAAATCAGCCTGGATGTAGCTTCAAGTTGTGCGGATGCGCAGCCTCCTGCCTTGCCCAGGCTGGAAAAGACCTCGCATATTCCCTTATCATCGAAATTAACTGTTACGTAAATATAACCGCATCCGGTTGTGACACGCTCCGTTATTCCCCTTGTTATCTTAGGCCTCTGACGGGGCGCCAGCCTAGCCTCTGCTTCACGTTCTTTTTCCTTTTCTTGCGGTTTTTCTTTCTGGCCTGTATTCAGGACCTGTGCGTCGCGACTCCTGTCCCTGTATATGGTGATACCTTTCAGTCCTAAATTGTAGGCCAGTGTATAAACGTTTTGTACATCATCCACTATAGCTTCATTGGGAAGATTGACTGTCTTTGAGACTGCGCTATCGGTGTATTTCTGGAAAGCGGCCTGAATTTTTACATGCCAATCAGGGTTAATATCGTGGGAAGTGACAAAAACTTCTTTTACCCAACTTGGAGCTTCCTGAATTTTTACAAGTTTCTCTCCTTCTGCCAGCTTTTTCATCAAATCAGGCGAATGAAACTTCTCCTGTGTTGCCGTAGCTTCAAAATAAGGATTTATCTCGATAAGCTTTTCTCCATCAAGAATGTGCCTGAAGTAACTTAATGCAAATATGGGTTCTATTCCACTGGAACATCCGGCGATAATGCTGAGTGTTCCGGTCGGCGCTATGGTGGTTCGGTTGGCATTCCGCACTTTTTGTCCATCGGCCTTATCGTAAATGCTCCCGGCGAATGCGGGGAAAAGGCCTCTGCTTTTTCCCAAAGAAACGGATTCTCGTGTTGCCTCGTCGGAGATAAAGCGCATTACCCTTTCGGCAATTTCAAGAGCTCGATCGGAATTGTAAGGAACTCGCAGTTGAATCAACATATCGGCAAAACCCATCACGCCCAGACCTACTTTCCTTGTTTGGCGAGTCATATCCGCGATTTGTTTCAGCGGATATTTGTTTATTTCAATCACATCATCCAGGAACCTGACAGACAATTTGACCGTTTCTCTAAGCTTGTCGAAATCGATATCAGACTGCCCGTTGATCGTTTTTATCATCCTGGAAAGATTGATTGAACCAAGATTACAAGATTCATACGGCAGTAATGGTTGCTCGCCGCATGGATTCGTGCTTTCGATCTTACCGAGATTGGGAGTGGAGTTGTATTGATTAATACGGTCAATAAATATTATGCCGGGATCACCGGTACGCCAAGCCATATCTACAATCTTTTTAAATACTTCAGGGGCGTTAAGGCGTCCAACGATCTCTTTATTGTGAGGATTGATTAAGTTGTAGTCAGCTTTCCTTTCAACGGCTGTCATAAAGGCGTCAGTAATGGCAACTGATATATTGA
>JBEKCL010000180.1:0-6903 GCA_050014895.1 Dehalococcoidia bacterium | reverse complement strand
CAGCTTTCGAGGAAGTCTACCGGCGGGTCATCCGCAGCCGCATCCTGGAGCGCAACCTGCGCCCGGACGGCCGCAAGATCACCGAGATCCGCCCCATTTGGTGCGAAGTGGACATCTCCCCGCGCGCCCATGGCTCCGGCTTGTTCACACGCGGTGAGACCCAGGTGCTGACCCTGGCGACGCTGGGCACACCCAAAGAGGCTCAGGAGATCGACAGCCTGTCGCCCAACGACACCAAGCGTTACATCCATCATTACAATTTCCCGCCCTATTCGACCGGTGAAGTGAAAAACATGCGCGGCCAATCCCGGCGTG
Source organism: Dehalococcoidia bacterium (assembly GCA_050014895.1). Taxonomy (GTDB): domain Bacteria; phylum Chloroflexota; class Dehalococcoidia; order GIF9; family UBA5629; genus JAFGLP01. The sequence goes on along the minus strand of JBEKCL010000180.1, from coordinate 6,588 downwards.
AGATCGGGCATGGCGCCCTGGCAGAACGGGCTTTGCTGCCCGTCATTCCGCCGGAAAGTGAATTCCCCTACACATTGCGCCTGGTTTCCGAGGTGCTGTCATCCAATGGCTCCTCCTCGATGGCCTCTGTGTGCGGCTCGACCCTGGCATTGATGGATACCGGCGTGCCGATCAAAGCACCGGTTGCCGGTGTGGCAATGGGCCTGATAAAGGAAGGGGAACGCTACGTTGTCCTGACCGACATCCAGGGTGCTGAAGACCACTTGGGTGACATGGACTTCAAAGTCGCGGGTACCTCACAAGGCATCACGGCGCTACAGATGGATATCAAGATCAAAGGTATCACCGCCGAGATCATGCAAAAAGCCCTGGCGCAAGCCCACGATGCCCGCCAGTCCATTTTGGACAAGATGCTGGCAGTCATCCCTGCTCCACGGCCTGAGCTGAAACCTCATGCACCCCGCATCACCATTATCAAGGTGCCTGTGGAGAAGATCGGTGCCATCATCGGCCCTGGCGGCAAGATGATCCGCGCCATCCAGGAAGAGACCAACACCAAGATCGACATTTCCGATGACGGCAGCGTTTATATCGCCGCCACCAGTGGCACCGACGAAACCGCTGCCCGTGAGAAAATCGAATCCCTCACCGAGACGCCCCAGGTTGGGCGCATTTACACCGGTAAAGTGGTGCGCACCACCGACTTCGGCGCCTTTGTGGAGATCATCCCCGGCCTTGATGGCATGGTGCATATCAGCCAACTCGACAGTGAACGCGTCGAGAAAGTGGAAGATATCTGCCAGGTTGGTGACGAGTTGACCCAGCCACGCCCGCTTAAGCGCCCCGTGGACAATCGGTGAACCCGTTCCGGTTGCTTTTGCGAAATCATCTTCATAATGCAGGGGATTAAAGTCACCGGAAGCGCCTGCCCATTGCACAAGCATCCTTGTTGTGGCGATCTTTTGCACAGTTGGTATTTCACCGTTTACCGATAAATCTTCGTAATATATCTGTTTGGCCATTTCTTCCTCCTTATTAAACTAGATCCTGAAGTTCATGATTCTCGAAGTGGACTGACACACAAGATCCCCGTTTTGGTTGATATACCTGCTAACAATTGTAGTAATCATGGTCTTGCCCATTTTTGTGTCGCGCTCTGTTATATCTGTTATCGTGATCGTTGAGGTCAGCACGTCTCCAGCGCCAACAGGTACTAAGATGTCGTAATCAATTCCGCTGTCCAGTACACCCCGAGGAGCCCCCGCCGCGAATAATTTTTCCGCCACCACCAGAATTGGAAGATCGTCACATTTCATAGCCCATCCGAAAAAGCCAGGAGGGCAAATAATCCTTCCGTACCGGCTATTCTTGGCATATTCGGGGTCGTTAAATAGGGGATTTGGATCACCTACAGCCTGCGCATACCTTATTATCGAGCCTTCCTCAACCCTGTAAATAGAGACTTCCTGCTGAGCCCCGATAAGTTTCAAAAGGTCGGGCGTGATCAAAGTGTCTGCGGCCATAATTCAGTCCTCCTTATTTATTTACGAGACCAATTTATTAGCGAATTACCTTGGGCATACAATAGCTAAATTTAGACGCTCAAATTTGCATAATCATAGATACATAATTAGTGAATTTTTAATTTCTCTTTCCGAGTGATTGAAGTATGTAGCTGGTATGCATATTTATATGAGCATCTAGGGTAACCCGTTGTTTATAGAACCAGCGCCTAAGCGCCCACATTTCTATCATCACAAATATGTCATGAGCAATTATTTCTGCATCTCCCTGCAGTTTGAACCCGTCTTTCTCCTGTCCTTTCAATAGAAGTTCTTTGATAAAAGCTATTGCTTCCAGCTCGAGGTTAGACGAAGGTTGGCGAGCTTTGGCCGTTAGGTGTCTTGTTTCCTGAAAGATGAACATGACAAAATCCTGATTCTTATCAATATTGTGATACAACGACTGGATCGTCTTTATTAGCGCTTCTGTCGGATTTAGTGAACCCACAGATTGAATAACCTTGTATATTTCATTAAGCGAATGCGTGTGAGCAAGTTCGGTTACAAGCAAAAGGATGTCCTCCCTGCTCCCAATGTAGTGATACAAATTTCCGACGCTCATATGACATGCTTTAGCCACTTGATTTACTGTAGTATTTTGATATCCACGTTTTAGATACAGGGATAGCGCTGTTCGGGCAATACGCCCTCTCTGTTTGGATACTAATTCGCCATTATTGCTTTTTGTACGGACCCTGGTCGTCAACACAAATCTCCTGAATAACTTTTGGTAATCATTGCTGCCGATACAGTTAGCCCATTTCCTTTGCATAATTGACGTCGAGTCAAGTTCACGGGTCTCATAACTGGCGGCAACAATCGAATAAATATTCATTCAATGAAATATTTTTTACTACAACGATTAATTTACGCCAATTAATCTTATTTGTCAAGGCCTATATTGGGAAAATTCGGGGGCTGCGATTAGGCTGCGTGATAAGACCGCTACTGGGTGTCCGGATTTATTCACTGCATGATTGGCCGCGTATTGGTTGCTATCGGTTGAACGCCCCTTGCCTTGTGGTCCAGCGGCATTTGGGTAAGAGATGTGGCAAGGGCAATTCTTATCTCACGTTTGATCGCGTGTTGTAGGCAAAATCAATTAGGTTTAATCTTTTCTTGGGCTTTTTCGACAAAACCGGTTTCCTGTCACTGATGCTGGTACAGATATCAAAATGGACGTTTAGTTTAGCTATTTCCCTGGCTCGTCTTTGAATTGGCTCATCATCTTGTATTGATCGGCATATAGAGTGGCGGCAAACTAGAATTGGCATTCCGAAGACCAGATACACAATTCCTGTGATCTAACTGCCCGGACTAATGAATTCTTGATTAAGGCTAAATATCCTTATTCTTACAAATGCATCTCAGTATATAGCAGGTATGGATCCTTATGTGATCTTCCAGGGTAACGCGATTATTGTAGAACCAGCGTCTTAAGGACCACATTTCTATCATTACTAAGACGTCATGGGCAAAAGTACGTATATCTCCCTCGATATTGAAGTCTCCGCTTTCACAACCCTTTCTCAGTAGATCTTCCATGAAGGATATTATCTGGAATTCAAGATCGGAAGCAGGTTTGCGTGCCTTGGGCGTCAAGTGCCTGGTTTCTTGGAACATAAACATGATAAAATCCTGATTCCTGTCAACGAGCTGATATGCCGACTTGATTAGGGAAGCCAACGCCTTGGCAGGGTTCAGAGGCTCAGTAGATCGCAGTATTTCTTTTAATTCAGTTTGTAGCCGTGTGTTAGTCAAGTCGACAACAAGTGACAGAATATCCTCACTACTGTTAATGTAGTGATACAGATTGCCGGCACTCATACGCGCTGCTTTGGCGACTTGCTGCACACCAGTATTTCTGAACCCGCGCTTAATATACAATGAAAGTGCCGCTCTGGCGATTCGCTCTCTCTGCCTTGCTACCAGTTTATGGTTGCCGCTCTTCGCACGAACTATTGATGCCAAATGGGACCTCCTGGAATCTTTTTGCGCCTAAAGTTTCTTCATTTTAGTAAATATTTATTCAATGAACAAATATTTTACTATTTTTGGAACTTATACATAAATGTATTTTCGTCAAAATTTAGCGATGATACTTCTACTACCTTTACGTTATGGGCGGTTGAACTTTACGATGAAATGTGTCGTGGGAGTGATATTCAGGCTCAATATGCATTTAAAAGGATGCCGTCCTGTTTTACCCAATAGTCGAAGGTGGTAAAATGTCATCAACGATTGTAAATAAACTCGAATGATTCCGAAGATGAGGCAAGATCAGGCAGATAATGGCAACTGAGAAGCATGCTCTTGATCAAGTAATTGCAAGAATCCGTTTTGAGCTTGAGCAATTGTCCTCTCGCAACGGGCAGCATGAATTCGAGCATCTTTGCCGCAACGTCGCTCGTTTAAGGATATGCAGTAATATTCTTCCATCCACGGGACCTGTGTCGGCAGGTGGAGATCAAGGTCGAGATTTTGAGACTTTTCGCACCTATCTTCAAACCAGTCCGATCGCTACTTCTAGCTTCATTGGTCTTGCATCTGAAGGGCCAGTAGCATTTGCCTGCACCCTCACAGATAAAAAATACATCGCAAGTAAGATCAAATCTGACATCAAGAAGATCATGGCCTCTGGGAAGCTTGTCATCGACATCCACTATTTCTGCGCAGCTGACGTACCCGTAGGGCAAAGACACAAACTACAAAAATGGGTATGCGACAATTATAATGTTCCGCTGGAAATTCATGACGGGCAAGCTGTCTCAGAATATCTGGCTGACTGCGATACCTTTTGGATTGCGGAGCAATATCTACACATTCCCTCTGAGATTTATCCACTGCCACCAGATGGCAGTAATGAGGAATGGTACAGAAATCTTTTATTTGATTGGAAACAATCGGAACGTCTCCCTGGCAACTATGCGGACTTTACCGAAATAAAATCTGCTATTCATTATGCAACTCACACCGACGTAGCCAAAGTGGACCTCCCATTCTGGATCAAGTCTTTAGAGTCCCTAATACACTCCTCCCCACTCACCTCGCTAAAGAGAAAGGCAACCTATGAAATCTTCGTAGCTGCACTGCGAGGTCTGGGTTCCCTGAACAACTATGAAGAGCGATTGCGTGCGTACTTTGTTGATACTAGCTCACTCTCCAAGCTTTCGGACATTGATGATGTAACCATACTGTGGACTTACTGCGCTGGTGCTTGTATTAGAAACTTGGTTCAGATCACCAGCGAAGAACTGACCACGTGGCGAGAACAGATCGTTGATAAAATCGAAGGTGAAATCAGCACCGATGTCGGGCCTGGAAGGCGCTGTGCCTTGCTCTACAATCGAGGATATTTATGCATTATTCCGCCACCTGGGCAAGCGGCTCTTCCTGATTTTGATGGGGCCCTTACCTACTGGCTTGAGTTAGCGTCGATTGCGGATGAAGCTCCGCTTTTTCCCTTGGATGACCTTGCGGATCACCTAACCCAGCTACTTAGCCTGGCGCCGGATGTCGTGTCGGTAAGCGATAATCCCAAATTTCATGAGCTTACACGGCGTATCGACGTCCTTCTGTCAAAACGTCATGGGGAGTTTATAGCCGCCGAAAAGTGCCGCGACCGTGCGATGGCCCTTTATCAGAAAGGTGACATCCTCCGAGCCTTGAAGGAAATTCATATGGCTAAAATTAAGTGGTTTGCTGAAGAAACACTCAAAGGCTCTGTTTTGGCGACATTGTTCGCATCAAGGTGTTATCAAGATCTCGGATTGACATTTGCCGCAAAGTACTGTGCTCTAGCCAGCGCGTATATTTGTGACATCTCTCCCGACGAAAAGATCAGACCATATCTGCCGATATCTCTGATCGACGCCGCGGCTTGTGATCACCGCCAAGGGGCCTTTTGCGGCTTTTTCGACCTTTCTGACATTGGCCTAAAAGCTTTTAGCGCGTTCTCAAAGATTAAGTCCCAAGATGTTGACAATGAAATCAATAGGACCGTATTTCACGCATCTGTTATTCACGTGGTTGCCAAGCACCTGGCACCAGACATTGTTGATTTCGTGGAAAGAAGAATTGCAGCCTGGGAGGGACTAAAGGAATACTTCGATCAGATCATCCCTATGGCTGAAATTGAATGGAAAGACAAGACTCTTTCGCAACTGTGGTCGATATTGGAGGAGCAATTGCAAGGGAAACCATTTAGTGATGTTGGTCAGGAAAGAACTGTGTCATTTCAAGCATTGGGGGTTACCTGGTTTTTTCATTGGGATAATACTTACGAAGTCACGTGTGCAGCCGAAGATCTTCTTGCAACCCTGCAGGTTCTGCTAGCTGACCTAGCCGGCTCAGATTTGTGCCTGCTTCGAACATGCACAGATATCGAGATCGTTCTGGACAAAATCACTGAGGTCATAGTTGAACCAATACCCTCAAATACACAGACCCGCTGGAAGGCCCGATTATCTTCTGACAGGAGTGTTGATGTTACAAATATGGATGTTATCGCTCTTGCAATGAAGTTGCTTACAAGTGTATCTGTTCTTCCAATTGATAAATTGTTCGCCTATCTGGAGAACGCGTTCAGTGAGGGATTACCAAACAAAACTCTCTTCGGCCAACGATACAGAACGTTATACATGGAATTTGTGCCAAAAGACGCCTTCGAGATTTCTGATCGCAAATCCAAACTACCACCTCAAATTGGTCGCCCCTTCCAGCCCGCGATCCATCGCCAATTGGAGTGGTATGACAAACCGGTTCCCGGGTATTCAAAGGAGTCAGCGGAAGTCGTCCTAAAGAATCGATACGAAAAGTCACTTGTGCCCATTAAATATACACTAGGTAGGCTACTACAGGAGCCTGACTTCAAGGCCACCGCCAAAAAGTTTAAGAAAGAAGGCTGGAGGGACTGGCACATATTAAGTGCAGTTGCCCTGGCTACTGTGAACTACCGGGTTTATAAAGAACTAGGATCAGGACATGACCCGAAGGAGTACTTGTCACTCTTCAAAGATCTCATAAA
>JBEKCL010000179.1:0-6941 GCA_050014895.1 Dehalococcoidia bacterium | reverse complement strand
GCTTCACAGCCCTCACTATCTATTTGGCTGACCTTTTCCGCCAGGTCTGTGTTCTTGGGGTCTAACATGAGGTTAAACTCGATATGGCAGTTGGTCCCCTGTGCCGTCGGCTGGATATAAATGCCCATATCACCGGCAGGATAGTTGCAGTCCCTTGCCAGTTCATGCATTTTCTTAACGAAACCGGGTGTCTTATCCATGGTTGTGAGGAAAAGCATATCGTGACAATTGCCCCTGTACCTGAGTTTCCAGTAAGGCTCAGTGGATGGGTGGGCGATGATTTTCTCCACATCATCGGCCCTTGCGCTGCCGACAACCTTTTTGAGTTCCAGGCCGAATGACTGCGCCAGTTCCATCGAATCCGCCCTCTGGTAGTCCACCTTTTCCTGGGGCATCAAGCCGGCGCCGTCTATGCTGTAGACAAGGACCCAGGGCGGTAAATTAGCCGCCATTTCAGCAATTTTCTTGCTGTCCTTATTTAATATGGCTGCCAGCGTCAGGCCATTGACAATAAAAAGTTCTTCTCCCAGTTTCTTATACAGGATTTTGTAGGCAAAATCGATGAGCGTTTCAAGTTTATCGGAGGCAATAAGATAAGTTTCCTTTATTTTAGGCAGCGGACGGCATTTGATAGAAGCCCATGTCACAATGCCCATAGTGCCCTGCGCTGCTTGCAGAAGACGGGTGAAATCGACCTGGGAAGGCCCCATGCCGCGTACCTGGGCACGGCCTGCCGCCCATTGCTCTTCCAGTGTTCCCGGACCAAAGGCTGAGCCGGTGCGGAACATGTCGCCATTGCCGTAGATCACTTCAACACAGTAAAGCGGATCCTGCGGCTCCCAATGATAACGCGGTATGGTGAACGGTTCCCTCTCCAGGAAGCTGGTTACAACCGATTTATTACTTCGAGGTACGAAGGTGATGAGCGGCGCCATATCTTCTTTCGCCAGGGCGGGTATCAACTCACCGAAAGTGACTCCGGGCTCTACCATGCATACCCGGTTCCGGCGGTCAACACGTATGATTTTTTTCATGCCGCTGACGTCAACAATAACTGCACCGGCTCCCACCACGCTCGGTATGGTATCACCACGGAAGTGCGGCGAACCTGAGCTCACAGGTACCAGAGGGGTATTAGTCGAGTTGGCCCATTTGACGACTTTCTGCACTTCCTCCATGGTCTTCGGTTTAACCACGCAACGGGAGCGCATCGGTCTTGCGAAGCTCATATCTTTTGAGTACGCTTCAAGTACATCTTTGCTATCCAGTACATTTTCCTTGCCTATCAGTTTGGCCAGGTCAGTTGCAACAACCATCCTGTACCTCCTTTATAATATTTTGATCTCATATATCTGCCATAGAGTACGTCAAATATCAATTAGTGAAAGTAGTCATACCACTGATCAGCATCCAAAAGAGGATGTTCACCAATATATACGATCTCATTTCCCTGTATCTGTCCCATAGAACAAAGGTATCCAAATACCACTGGAGCCCCATATGTCTTCTGGCCGGAAAGTGTATATTTCCCCAGAAAGGTCTCAAAGGTCCCACCTCTGAAAGTTTTCATAACAGAATCCGGGTCCAGAGTGCCGGCCTGGCGAACTGCCTCAAAATACTGTCCCATTTGACCGATTGCCCCGGCAAATATTCCTACATCGGGAATCTGTTCCCCTTTAATCTCGAGATACTTGCTTTTAATTCTCTCCGCAATGCTTATATACCGAGAAGCAACAGCGACCTTTTTTAATACCCAGGGGGCAGGGTAATCACTGATTACTCCCTGGGCAGCATCAAAACCGCATAGATTTATAAAAAGTTCAGGCTTAATTTGAGGCGATGTTTGAGCCACAGGCCATTTATAACCCATCTGCCATCGCTGTTTGGCCATTAATGCTATTTCTAACGGAGTTCCACCGGCAAAAATTACCTGTGTGCCTTGTTCAGCCATCCTTGTAATATATGGTGTAAAATTGGTAGTGCCCTCCGGGTAATACACCCTCACACTTTTTATGCCGTAATCCGCCTCTATCTTTTGGTCAACCATGTTCATGATGGATTCCGCCGCCCTTTCATCTGACCGTGCACCCGTCCAGCAAACCGTCTTATATTGCGGGTATGCTTCCATTACGGCAAGCATCTGATTCATGGTTATTTCAGCCGATGGAAGGCCAAAAATAACATATGGGTCCCTGGTTGGATCGTATGCAACACTACCGGTCCTTGTTATGAAAATAACCTTCTCAACATTGGTAATTGGTGAGATAGCCGAATATCCAGTGCCGTTGTAACCCAGTATGACCTTGACACCTTCATCATAAATGAGCCTCCTAGCGGCGGCGGCACCCGGTGCAGGTAAAAATTGGCCGTCTGCTGAAATTACCTCGATTTTATATGTTTCATCCCCTACGGCAATACCCCCATCCCCGTTGACAAGGTCCTGATATATTTCAACGAGTGGCTGGGCGGCCAATCCCCAACTAGCAGCAGGGCCGGTAAACGCAGAAATCCATCCAATCTTTAATAACTTACTTTCCTGAGGGCCAGCAGGTGCTGCAACACAAGCATTCAGGGTCAATATTATAGGGAGAAATAATACTATAATTGTGATTAGTCTTTTCCACTGTTTTTGCATCAGCGTAATACCTCCGATGAAGATAATTCTTCCATGTATATCCGATTTAAAAGATATAAGATTGAAGATTCATCCAATCGTGGAGAAGCATACGTTCGCCACTTTTGCCAGTCAAGTCATGCATCAGAATACCAAATGTCGAACGCTGTTCATTTTATCAAACATGGTTTATAATGTCAACAGGTCCATATTATGTAAGTAGCAAATTAGAATTAAGTTCACTTTTGTGGTAGCAGTTTTGTGAAGCACCTGACACTTGTTTTGTATATAATGGAGGCCATTAATATGAGAAATTGGCGAAGACAAATATTATTATGAAGAAGACCAAAACATTCAGCAGGCTAAGAAAAGAAGAGCGTGAACGCCGGAAAAACCTGATCCTCGATGCTGCTGAAAGGATCTTTATCTCTACACCATTCAACGAGGTAAACATACGCAAAATTGCCGCAGAGGCCGGTATTTCACCGGCTTCTATTTATACTTATTTCAGTGATCAACAAGAGCTATTCCTGGAGATATCTGAACGGCGGGCAAGACATACAATTGAACTTGCAAAAAATATAGTCAGGGAATGCGATACTGATGTCCTCAAAGAGATTGCCAATGCATTTATTGATTATTATACTTTCAACATGTTCACACAGTTCATCCTGCACGCCCAGTTCAGTCCCAAAGCGCTGGAAAAAGTTGCAGCTATCGGACGCGATGTGCACGACGTTATTGAGGCAGCTATGAAAAAGAGCAAAGCCCCCGGCGACCCGCAAATTAATGCGCTCCTTTTTCAAGCATCCCTTAATGGTATTTTAGTCACCTATCCAGACTATCCCGGAATTACCAACGGAGATGAGGCTAAAAAATTCAGAAAACTGCTGGCTTCAAATATGTGTGACTTGTTTATTGCTGAAAAGGGCCATAAGCGCTAGAAACGGAGCTCTTTTGCTCCATTTGTGGTCCAGACACCGTGGAGGCCCGAGCTCCATTGTATTAAATATTATGCACTTAGGCGCATCTCAATAAAGTAATCTTACCTAAGGACAAATGCCTTGGATTCTAAACCTGGTCTTTCACAGTCATCATACTACCAGTGCAATATTCTCGTGACAATGAGACTCGCTACCATGGTCACTTGTACGCCAGTCTATTCCCAATGCCCTTATTTATTCTGTTGCTCGATAAATGTGGCAAAAGCTTTGTAAGCAGGTTTCTGTCTCGGCGGGTTAGTATCTTGATCAAGCAAACCTAGATGACTGAAAATATCGGGGCTATTTTTAAGATTATATAAAGAAAACCACAGGCAGATGCTTACACCGTTTTCGGCGCATAAAGTGAGACGTGCTGGCACCTGCAGCGCCTGCAATGCCTCAAAATTCGCCAGGTCCTGTTTCCAGGATAGCGGCGTTCTATTGCAGCGAAAATCCGGCCCCCCATTTTCCGTGCATATCCAAAGGAATTGCCGGCCTGATGGCATCAGATTTTTTACTGCTGAGATTTTAGCCGGGATGTCCGCGGCACAACCGTAGAAATGAAGATCCACCGCATCATATTTTCCTTGAGTTAGTAAAGTAGTCACATGTTCCTTAAAAGGCCAATAAATTGGATTATGCGGTTCAATAAGCACGTCCAGCAATTCCGTTGAAAAACTTGTTAAAACGACAGGGATATTTGCATCCACGGATTTGACTGCTTCATAGAGGGCTTCCAGTTGAGCAAGATATTGTCCATCCGTACCTCGCCAATAATAGTTCTTCGGGTACTTAGACGCATCGAAAATTTCATTCCCTGCCTGTACCCACACCTGTTGTCCTTTCTTGAGATAAGGCAAGGCCGGCTGAAGGGCGGAGCGGACCTGATCCATATACTGAGTCCTGGATATATAAGGAAAACTGGCGAATGACCAATCTTGCAGTATGCCATATGTTGTCACTATATTCGACGGATCTTGATTACATATCGTGAGTACAACGTTAATGCCTGCATCTAAATACGGGACGTATTCCTGACTGTGCGGACCCAAATCTAAATTGATCCGCACCCACGATGCACCCAGGTCTTTGACAACTTTTACGACTTCCGGAGTTGCTGTCTCATATCTGCTGATGAACACGCCGAATCGTTTGGCGCCTGTAATCGAGGTGGCAATTGTCTGGGTGGAAGAAACCGGCGGTTGTGATGGTAACGACGAAGGTGATTGACCGCCAGATCCGGAAGGATTAGGGGAATTAGGCGAAGTACTGGATATGCATCCCAAAGAAATGAGCAAGATGAGAGAAATTATAACGCCGAATTGACAAATTTTTATGGGCAGTAATGAAGGCTTGCTAAACAATCACAACCTCCAGTAAAAATATTCTAAATTATAGAGTAGTCAAGGATTCTTTTACTATTACAAATGGCTGAAACAACCGCTCTGAGTTACGTAAACTTATTCTAAGATAAGTTGGATTGACAAATCAATATATTGCCAAGTGGAATTAATACTTGATAGCAGCTTCGTTTACGTTTGGAAGAAGCTCTATGCTACATATTACTGTTTAGCTTCGTTACAAATTCACCATTGGACGAATATCGGGATGAATGTTCATCCATAACAAAAACCATAGATCTGCGTATCCTTGGACACAATACTTTTTAAATAACGTATAGGTATTGTCAGGCTACTGAATGCTATGACTACGGCTATAAGTAACTTCTACAACAGAGTAGTAATCGGCACATGAATAACCACTGAGAGCTGGTGCGTACAGGTAAAAGGAATAGCTCTGCGCTGCAATCCCTGATGCACTTTGCCATGCTACAGTCTATAGCCAACTATCCAGCTCTTTAGCGATATGCACCAGGTTTCAATATATAACTCTGTCCGGGCTTTAAGCTTACGACTTCGGTTTCGGGTGAACCTTGCATTGCAATCTTGAGAAATTCATCAGCGTTCGGAGCTAAATTGGAGAAAGCACCGAAGTGCATGGGTATAACTTTGGCTGGTTTAAGTAATCGTAAGCTTTCAGCTGCCTGATAAGCATCCATGCTGGAAATGCCACCGATCGGCAACAGCGCCACATGTATAGGGTACAATTCTGCAAGCAACCGCATATCTGAGAATATTCCCGTATTTCCAGCATAGTAAATAGTAGCTCCCCCGGGGAACTGAATAATAAAACCGGTAGGGGCATTGGCTATGGAGGAATGAACAGCTTGAGTCATTAAAATATTTATACCTTCAGCCTGAATCTCTCCTCCAATGTTTATTCCTGAGCCATCAAAGACAATATTTTCTGCAGGTAATCCCTTGGCTTTAAGCTCAGTAGCAATATCAGGTGTAGTAACAACTTTTGCCCCCGTTTTTTTAGCAATTGCAATGGAATCTCCTACGTACTCATCGTGGCCATCACTGATCAAGATTAAATCCACGGGGAAAGTATCTTCTATCTTGACAGGGCTCTGCTGGTTCTGGGTTATCCAGGGGTCGATTAATATATTTTTACTCTCACATGTGAGTTTAAAGGCATTATAACCATACCATGTAATGCTAACTGGCTTTCCCGTTGCCGGTTTTGAGGCCGCTGATAACTGCTTTTCTGAACTAACGTCCGCTCGTAAACCGAAAGAAATTGCTACTGTAAGGCCAACCAGCCATAACAAGGCTAAACAACTAGCTGTTATGATTAATATTTTTTTTACATTGCTGCTCATATTGCTCCTATAGATTTAATGTGACAAATACAGATTCCTTTTCAGCTAAAAAGATTAGTACAATAAAATTAATTATGCAATTTTTCTGGCATTTTATTCAATAGCTGATGAGTTCAGTGCTATATTAGTGAAGCCAAGCCAACATGAAGAATTTATTACTACTGAATAAACAGCAGTATGTATGTTCATCCATAACAAACCGATAAAGCCAAGGTTTCAGAGAACCTCTGCTCGTGCGGAATGTAGTTACGATAATTGAACGTGAGATTGCGCTGGTAAAGAGGCGTTACTATGCAACACGAATTGTTTGACAGGTAAGGGTGCGCTCAATGCCCTCAACCTTGTGGAGATGTTCGGTGATGAGCTTACCTAGGGAGTCAATGGAGTCGCCTTCCACTACTGCGATGATATCATAAGGGCCCATTACAACATCCACAGATTTGACGCCATCGAGCTTTTTAACTTTGTTGAGTACTCCCTTAGTTTGGCCTACTGACGTGGTGACGAGTACAAAAGCTTTGGCTACCATGGTATCACCCCCATATTTTCAGACTTTATTGTTAAAGCAAGCGTTTTTCTTTCTCTTATGCACCTGTAACCAACAACATAATAGCCCGAT
>JBEKCL010000178.1:0-6964 GCA_050014895.1 Dehalococcoidia bacterium | reverse complement strand
ATTTAATAGCTTCATAATCGATACCTGAAGTGGTGGGGGTGGCGACTGATGTAAGCGGGTTGGCAACCGTCCCGTTGGCGTTAAGCTGCGTATTCCAACTACTAAAGTCGCGGGAAGATATGACAGCCCAACGGCCGCCGTTGGTGCCATTTACTGTTCCAAAAGCAATATCTCGCTTGCCGCCGTAATCGACGGAGACATCCACACAGCGGATGGTTTCATTTGCTTCAAGGCCAGCGCCATTAAACAGGTCACCGCCAGCGCCGGTACCACCCCATGTAGAACCGGTTTCTACCATCTTGGGCCCCACGCCGGGGGTGCCCCAAGGCTCCATGGTAATCACAAATGAATTGGGATCATCCGGATAAAAGGCAACCTGGAAAACATTGGGATAAGTCGGCTCACTTGCACCCGGGGTGAGATTACTTCGCCAGGATATGCCTGCGTCTTGAGAAATCCGGATCACATTTTTATAATAGCCCATAGTAGATGCAGTATCAGTATTTGCGGGCACCCATGTCCTTACTACGGCAGCTAAAGTCTTGCCATCGTTAGCAGCCGCCAGGTCAATGATTTCACTGCCCTGGCCGGTATTGGCGCCCAGGCCATGCAGATTAACGATATCCCATTTATTGACGACGGACCCCGGAGTAGAAACCGTGTCCCATTTCATAATACCCGGATCGGCCGATACGGCAGCGGGCGCAGCAAGATTGGATGGTACGATAAATGCGGCAATTGCCAAAATACAGGAAATAACTCGTATGATTCCTGGCAATTTAATCTGCATGATGCCTCCTGTCTATAGATAAATCCGCGGTCAGCAACATAATAAGGATATTATAGAAAACAGACGCCGCATCGATAGCAAACCCCTGAATTTCTCCCCCTTTAATTATCCATGCGACCATTAGATTACTTTATGCTCTCACAATTGTATCATAAATGTCAAATTGTTTTACGTATCACTTCGAACCTGAAAGTCAATATAATATCTGAATATTTACATTTAACACAAAAAATACGTATCATCTTATGGAAATGAAGAGAATAATTTACCTGGCGCTCTGCGTTCTTCTGATACCAATTGTTTTTGCCTGCGCCCAGCGGCAGATGCTGCGGTATGAGACAGATCCCGCCTTGCGTGCCCTTCTCGATAAGCCCGCGGCCTATCCCGAGGTAAATTTTGCGGTCATTACCGATCTGCATACCTACGATCCTCACCTCGGCACAGACGGCAAGGCCTTTGAGAGTTACGTTGCGGGGGACTATAAGCTGACCAAAGAGAGCGCTGAAATATTAGAGACGGCAATCGGGCAGATTAAAAATGAAAATGTCAGCTTCATACTGGTAACCGGCGACCTGACCGATCACGGCGACCGCGCCTCGCACGAATTGGTTGCGCAGTACCTGAAACAGTTACAGGCCAACGGGAAAAAGGTTTACGTCATACCCGGCAACCATGACATTGACAACGCCGGTGCCGTCAGATATGCGGGGGATATTGCGCTCCGCATCCGCAATATCACGTCTGAAGAATTTGTGCAGATTTACGGTGACTTCGGGTACAAAGATGCCCTCTATCATGACCCGGCATCACTCAGTTATGTGGCAGAACCCCAAAAAGGCCTGTGGCTGCTGGCACTGGATTCCTGCAGATATAAAGGTAAGGTGGGAGAACAGGAAACAGTCACGGGTGGCCGGTTCAGCCCGCAGACGCTGGAATGGATAGAGGACATGCTGATCAAGGCGGCGAAGGCAAACGAAGCCGTGATCGCCATGGTGCACCATCCGGTGACGGAGCATTTCGATGGGATGGCCAGGGACTTCCCGGAATACGTAATAGAGAATTACCAGGCGGTTTCCAGATTATTGGCCGCATATAATGTGCGCCTGGTATTGACCGGGCATTTCCATGCGCAGGACATCACGGAGAGAACATGGCCGGATATAAACAAATTCCTCTTCGATACGGAAACCGGCTCGCTGGTCACTTATCCCTGCCCCTACCGGGTAATAAACATCGACAGCAGACAAAAGGCCGCCGTACGCACGGTGCGCATAGAATCAATAGCCTCCCACCCACAGGATTTTCAGGGATACGCCCATGCGCAACTGGAGAACGGGGTAACAGCCACAGCCGCGAGCATGATCGCCTCATACGGCGTGGACGGCGCTGAGGCGCAAAAGCTGGCCGCGCAGGTAGCACAGGCAGCTATGGCCCACATAGCCGGGGACGAAAAACTGCCTGCCGGTCAAGAAGCTATTCACGAAAACGAGCTGAGCCTGCGCGCATGGGTAGGGGTCCAATTCCGCAAGGACCTTATCGAAAGCCTCTGGAGAGACCTGCCGCCACCGGACAATAATGTTACACTTAACCTCGAGACAGGCGGCTGGCAATAAGTAAACGACCTATGAGAAAATAGTGCAAATTGGAGGGGATGCAAATGGAAAAAAAGACGGTAGTACTAACAGGCGGAGCCGGTTTCCTGGGGTCACACCTTTGCGATTTACTGCTTGACCGCGGCTTCAGAGTGATATGCGTTGATAACCTTATAACCGGACGATTATCCAATATTGAACATCTTTCCTCCAATCACTCCTTCAAGTTTTTCGAGCAAGATATTAGCGATGGGTTGAAGATCAGGGGTAAAGTAAATTATGTGCTGAACTTTGCCAGCCTGGCAAGCCCGGTAGATTATGTAAAGAACCCGATTGAGACTTTGAAAGTCGGCTCACTAGGCACATTGAACGCGTTGGAACTGTCCCGGCAGAAGGGAGCGACATTCATGATGGCATCCACATCGGAGGTCTATGGCGACCCATTGCAGAATCCGCAGAAAGAGGAATATTGGGGCAACGTAAATCCTATCGGCCCCCGCTCAATGTATGATGAATCTAAAAGGTTCTCTGAAGCGCTAACCATGGCATTTCACCGTAAGCTTGGCGTGGACACGCGGATCGTCAGAATTTTCAACACCTACGGTCCGAGGATGAAAAACGAGGACGGCAGGGTCGTACCAAACCTGATAACACAGGCGCTGACCAACAAACCCATGACCATCTTCGGCGATGGCAAGCAGACGAGAAGCTTTTGCTATGTATCTGATCTGACCGACGGCATTTACCGCCTGATGAAAGCAGATTTCCATGAGCCCGTAAACCTTGGCAATCCAATTGAGAAAAATATGTTAGAGCTGGCGCAGATCATCAAAGAGATAACCGGTACATGCAGCGATCTGATCTTTGAACCTCTACCCGGTGATGATCCCAGGCAGCGAAGGCCGGACATCAACAGGGCACAGACTATATTGAAATGGAACCCAAGAGTCAACCTGAAAGACGGCCTGCAAGAAACGGCGAAGTGGTTTAAAAGCACCTTGAATAATAGCTAACTGAAGAAGCAATACGCCAAAACGAATTTTAATTACCGGAGGGGCCATTTTTATAGGCAGCCACATTGTTGATTACAAGATCAATTGGCTATTATAGTACCTGGAATACAATTACATAAGTTTCGGTTAATCAATTTTGTTCGAACTTTAATAATTATTGTCTAAATTACTTTTTAACGTTTTAGCTACAGTCACCATTTCAGATATAGGCGCCTGTAATCGTGAAATCGCACAGCCCACCTCGACGAGCTGGGCCTTTGGATTCCCATCATTATCAAAGAAAGATTCATTAGAATTAACATAGTAATTTGACCAGAATAAAATGGCTACCGCTGCGCCATGATTAAAAACGGAGTCTATTAAACTGGATTTAAATCCTTCAACATCAATAGCCGATCTCGCTACATACATATGATTCAATTCCATGCACCACCAACCGGAGGAAACCCCAATCCAGGGGAGGAAATCACTAAGATTAGTATCCAGAGAGCTCAATGTTTCGGCATAAAAGTCAAATGACGGTATATCGATTTTACTCAAACAAACACGTTTTATCTCCGGCTCGGTTCTATTGGGCATAAGGTTATGGGTTAACGGGGCGTTTATTTTCTGACGGAGGATACCAGTGAGCAATGTCATGTAGCGATCGACCGCTTCCGGCGTATAATTCTCGCTTTGCGCATTGGGTATGTAGGAAATGTCACTGGCCTTATATTTATAATCAAGTTCATTATCTGCAACGACTGCTACAACATTCTGATAACTTCCCACGATACCGGCCCATCTTGCCACCCACGCCAGCATAGAATCCGTTCCAGTCCCTGGGCCTCCGTAAATGTTCAGTTTCCAGGAGAAATCCGGATTCTCCAGGTTGTTAAATCCAGGCATGCCTTTACCAATAATTTCCGCAACCAGCAACATCTTATGCTGATAGATTAAATCTAATATTGACTTATATACTTTTTCTTCCTGATTAATTTCAGAAATATCTCCATATCGAACATAATTCAAATCTATACGAATGAGACGTACTCCGATGGATTCCATATAGTCCAACTCTTTTTTTAAAATTGCCTGGTTTTCCGGTTTATAGAAAAAGCCAGGACCAACGCCATCGTAAATCAAATTTAAACACATCCCCACCAATTTCTGCTTAACCCCACTCAGCCGGAAAAAACCGTCTTTGCCTATTTGAACCTGTTCAGTATTTCCATCGTTCCAGGTAATAACTTTGTCCAGCAGATATTCTCCATTTGGCTGCTGATTGGATTTAGGAGTTTCAAGCTGTGCCGCAGAAACAACAGCCGGGCTCAATATCGTAAATACCATGACCAGGCAGAATACAAATGCGCAACATGCCCTGACAACTGTCTTCCAGTTTTTCAGTTCAGTCGCTATATTTTCACTTAAATGCAACATGTGTCTTCTTCCTGTACTTAACTCCGTAGAGCCCCGGCGGAGTTTTATTGCCCTATATTTCTGCGGACAATCTCAATATACGTTGCATCGTAAGCGAAATGAATAGCGTATTAGTCCTGTTTCTATGAGCTAAAAGTACTGCCAAGTATTAAAGTACTATGAGGCAATGATGCAGAAGTACTAAGGAAGTGAAAGTACGAAAGTACTACGAGTACTTTTTAGCTATATCAGACCTATGACTAATGAGCTATGTTATCCAGTACTAATAGGTCATTTACGTGGTATGTAAAGTGATGTAAATTGAGATTAACCTAAATATATAGCTTATTTGGGACTTAATTATAGGTAACAGGAGGTGATCACAAAGTGACCAACGGATATGCTAAATCCTTACTGACTACGCGTGAACTGGCGCGCATGCTGAATGTGCACATTAATACGGTACGCAGGTGGAGCGACCAAGGGATACTCAAATCATATCGTATCGGACCGCGTTGCGACCGACGGTTTTCACGTGATGATATTGCGCTGTTCCTTGAACAAACTTCAAAACAATCGGAGCAGGTACATTCGTGACGGGTTCGAAAAAATACAGTAAATCACCAATCGGTATCAAGCAATGTGGCCAAATGGTTATAGGTCAGAGGTGAAATTAAGTATAAAATAGTAATGATTAGTGAGGTAAATGCAGTTGACTTAGAATTAATAATCCCTTAATATTTGGTTCTCTAATAAACTCAGACGATAAGCGTATAAAAATTTATTGTGGCATATTAAATCTACTTAGTAAACCCGGATGGTTATAAGTTATAATATGCGGTGGAGAATAGAATGGATCATTCAAACGGCAAGAAAGTTATAAGCGTAGTTGGGCTAGGAGTAGTAGGTCTGACTACAGCGGTCGGCTTTGCGTTGAAAGGGCACAAAGTCATAGGTATTGACATCGATCCTGTAAAAGTCGACAAAATCAATGAGGGAATCTGTCCGATCTATGAACAGGAATTAAGCTATGCCTTACAGCAGGTCAAATTAAACGCCACAGCCGATCACAGGCAAGCATTAAATTCGGACATTACATTCCTCTGTGGAGGCACCCCCCCCAAACCGGACGGCTCTATCGACCTGTTCTTCCTGGAGGAACCTACAAAGCAGTTGGCAACGGCGTTGAAGGAAAAGGATGAGGACCACCTGGTTGTAGTCAGGAGCACCGTTGTGCCAGGTACCACCGACCAGGTAGTTGTGCCCCTTTTAAACCATACGGACAAAATCGGGATCTGTGTCAACCCTGAGTTTCTTAGAGAGGGCACTGCGATCGAGGACTTCATGAAACCCAACAGGGTCATCATCGGCGAAAAGGAGACCCATTGGGGCGATATGCTATCAGAGGTATATAGTGATTACAAAGCCCCTATCATGCGGACAGATTTCAGGACCGCAGAGATGATAAAGCAGGCATCAAACGCATACCTTGCAACCAGGATTTCGTTTATCAATGAAATCGGTAATATTTGCAAGAACCTGGGCATGGATGTTTATGAAGTGGCCGAAGGTATGGGCTATGACTACCGCATCGGCAAAGACTATCTAAAAGCCGGCATTGGCTTTGGTGGATTTTGTCTTCCCAAAGACTTATCTGCATTGATTTCAAGCGCCAAGGACACCGGTTACCGGGCTGGAATGCTAGAAGAGATCCAGCGCTTGAATTTGAAGCAACCGTCGAGAATGATCGAGTTGCTCAAAAAGCATATCCCCCAGCTTAAAGGTAAGACCATCGGCATACTGGGATTAGCGTTCAAACCTGGCACGGACGATGTAAGAAAATCCAAGGCGATGGAAATAATCCAAGCACTGGAAGCCGAAGGGGCTCATGTTGTGGCATATGACCCCAGGGCCATGTCGAATTTCAAAAGAGCATTTGCCAACTCGGTGCAATATTCTTCTGCCAAGACTGTACTGGATGCCGACGCCACGTACCGGGCGGCCCTGGACGCCGGTGGCGAATCGCTTGAAGTACCGTCCGAGCGGTTCTGGGGTGACCGGATGGCTTCGGTCAAAGACTTTGCCGGGAATAATTGGATGATCGCCACCCACGTGGAGGATGTCGATTCGGACGAACTTGCAAGACGGGCCCGGCAGGCCATGGCAGCGTG
>JBEKCL010000177.1:0-6981 GCA_050014895.1 Dehalococcoidia bacterium | reverse complement strand
TTATGTCTTTTACTTTGCCACCCTTTTAGGTGCAGCAGCCGTTGTATTGACACCAGGTGCACCTCTCGTACTAATCACCCTGTTTGTCCAGGTAATAGCAGTAACCCTTCTTCCTGCTGCACTGGTATTTTTGATCCTGCTTCTTAATGACCATGACTTGATGGGTAAATACAAGAATAACAGGTCCCAAAATTTCTGGGCATACACTATAGTAATAATCATAGTGATACTCTCAACCCTTTATGCAATAAGTGCGTTATTCCCCGAGTTGTTCAAGTAAGTGGGCCAGTGAGCGAATGAAAATGATTGTGAAGCGCATTAATTTAAGCCTAATCTGGATAAGGGATTTCCTTGCGAGAAGATTTGAGAAGATCGCAGAAATCAATAGGAAATATCGGAAGCCGCGCATTGCCATGACGCCCATGACCCGGATAGTTTTACTGTTACTACGCATTTATTTACTGCTTCTGGTTGCAATATTGTTTTATAAATTCTTTACTACGATAATAGCCAAATAAGCGGGGTGAAAAATGGTTAATAACGGAAATGCTCTTAAAAACCATATAGAATATTCATATTTTCTGACTTCAATTCTTGGCAACAGGGTAATTTGGAATAACAAGAAAATCGGCAAACTCGCGGATATCGTGATTATGGACGGCAATATTGCCGAAGTCACCCATTTCTATATAACGCGTCCTTTCGGTTATCCTTCTCTGCTTGTGCCCTGGGAAAAAGTGAAGTCGGTCAGTTCTAAAGAAATAGTCATCGATATTGAACAACTGGATAAATACGAGGCTGAACCAGCAGAAAACATGGTGCTGCTGAGGGACCACGTCCTGGACAAGAAGGTCCTCGATCTGGATGGGAGGGAAGTGGACATAGTCTATGACGTTAAGCTAGTCTGCCGGAACCAGAAATTGTATGCCACTGATGTGGATTTCAGCAGGTACGGGTTAATCCGGAGGATACACCTGAAGTTTATTGCGGATTTCATCGAGAAAATGGCGGCCAGAATCAAGGACCAGACATTGTCATGGACCTATATCCAACCTCTGCCCAAACAAATCGGTAGTTTCAAGGGAGATGT
Organism: Dehalococcoidia bacterium; assembly: GCA_050014895.1. Lineage (GTDB taxonomy): Bacteria > Chloroflexota > Dehalococcoidia > GIF9 > UBA5629 > JAFGLP01. The sequence continues at coordinate 5,891 of JBEKCL010000177.1, read as the reverse complement.
GCGTCTCAAGGTATTGAAAGAAAAGCTGGCAGAGATACATCCGGTTGATATGGCTGATATTATCGAGGATTTGGACCATGATCAGAGGGTCGCTATCTTCGATGAGCTTGAACCTGCCCACGCCTCTGATACACTGGAGGAAATTAACCCTAACGTACAAAGAGATCTGGTCCCATCACTAAGGAAAGAGAAGGTGGCGCGTTTAATCAGTGAAATGACAACCGGACAGGGTGCTGACGTACTGGCAGTGCTGCCAGCCTCGGAAGCAAGGTCCATTTTAGGTCTGATGGACCCTGATAAGGCACAAAAAATACAGTTAATCCTCAGTAAACAGGAGCAAAAGGTCATCAATTTTATTACTACAAAATTCATAAAGCTTCTTCCTGAGAAAACGGTCGGAGAGGCACAAAGGGAATACCGCAAGATAGCCAAGGGCAAAGATGCGGTAATGTATATCCACGTTGTTAACGAGCATGAAAAACTATTAGGCATAATAGATATTAAAGAGCTCTTACAGGCTGACGGTGAGGCGTTGCTGAAAGTCATTATGGAAGACAAGGTCATCACTCTCGATCCCGATAGTACTCTTGAAGAAGCCGCCGTACTTTTTGACAGGTACGAGTTCCGCTCTATCCCGGTAGTGGATAATTTCCACAGAATCCAGGGCGTCATCCTTTTCAGGGACGTTATGGACTTGAAGCATCGTTTCATGGACTAATAGGGGCCAATTAGCTTTATATTCTTCACAAGGACAAGCACAACTTCATGAACAAGTTCTGGCCTGAGGGAATATGGTATTCTTTCTTAGTTAATAAATACTATTGAGGAGGGTACTGAATTGAGTGACAAGCCACAGAGTAATCCAGCAGTGGTCGGGTTGGCCGGCTTTGGAGGGACAACTCTACTCCTCCAATTTCACAACCTAGGTTTATGCGGCGCCGGATCGGTTTTTTGGGCCGCTATATTCTTCGGCGGCCTGATGCAATTGATAGCTGGTCTGCAGGAGTTCAAAACAGGGAATAACTTCGGCTATGCCGCATTTTCTACCTACGGGGCTTTCTGGATGGCGTTGGGAGGGTGCCTACTTGGGACGCAGTACGGAATATTGAAGATTTCAACCGTTGAAATCGGCTGGTTCCTGGTAGTATTCACACTGATCACGGTTATCTTTTTCATTGGTACACTGAAGCAGAATGGCATGGTGGCTGTCCTTTTCCTGACGCTTCTGCTTGGATTCATTTGCCTGGATCTCAGCTTCCTGGGCGGAATGTCTGTGTTCACTATTGTCGCAGGTATTGATCTTATCATCTGTGCGCTTACCGCCTGGTATCTGATGGCTCACGGCATTTTTACGCAGTTCGGATGGAACCTGCCCGTTGGAAAAGCCTGGATATCCTGATATCCGTCAACTTGTATCTACAACAAAGTGGGCCGTGCCAGGCCTACTTTGTTGTAAAGCTGAACCCACTCTGATAATCTATACTAACAACCGCTTATAATACGTTTTCGATGTCTTTATACTGATATGTAACGGCATACGGTTATTATTTTGCTTGAGCACCTGAAATCACCTGCAATCCATAGACAAAGGAGGTAGTTTAATGAGAGTGAATGGAACTGCCCAGTTAAACTATAGATCGGGTTTACTGATCACTTTATTATTACTTCTATCGATACTGTTTTCTTGTGTTGGCGCGGCAAACAGCCAGCAGCAGCCCAATCTTGGTACATCGGAATATGATTTTATCCATACTTCCATCCGCCAGCCTGTTGATCACAACAATCCGGCTGGCCCATCCTTTGACGAGGAAGTGAATATCCTTGTTCCCAGGAGCGCTCCCGCTGATTCGCCGCTTTTCTTTGTTTTAGGCAATGAACATGATATTACTACGAAGGAGTTGGTCGATTACTACAAAGCGTATGGCTCACCCTCCGATGTTATCTTTATTCAGGCCGAGCACCGTGGATATGGCCAGAGCATTACACAGGATGCCGATCAATCAGTCCCCGAGTATGTGAAGATCGACCAGGCCCTAGCTGATTACCATTCCCTTATACAACAGTTCAAGACAAAGTACACCGGACCGTGGATGGCAGCCGGGCACAGCTATGGTGGAGGCCTGGTCATTAATTTTGCTGCTGCGTATCCGGATGATGTAAAAGTGATACTGAGTTCCAGCGGAGTAATCGATTGGCCCTTTACCATGGATGCTTATGACCGGCAGGTTCGTATCACTATGGGCGACGAAACATATCAACGCCTTGCAGCGCATATAAAGAACCTGGAGCCTAAGCAGTTATTTGATCAGAATTGGATGGAACGGGAGTTTCTGATAGCGTTCATACACGGAATGACCCAGTATGGCCAGTACAAGTCTCTGCTTCCCGTTTTTAAGTTTTGTGCTGCACTGCCTACCCCGGCGCTGATTGGTATCCTGCATACTCTCGATAGTACAGTTGCCAAGGGTAGCGCCTGGAAATATGCTGTATCAAATTCAAAAAAGACACTGACGCATGATGAAGCGATGACAGGTGATTTTGGATGGAGGGTCTGGCGCTATCAACAATGTACAGAGACAGGAATATTCGAGCTCTCTGCGCAACCCGGAGGAGTATTTACCAGGAGTCGCGACGATTTTATTGCTGAGAGCAAGGCGCTATTTGGCGAAGAGCCCAAATCGGCTGTCAACCCTGCGTGGGCACCTCGATCAATGTTGGATAAATTGGCGGTCCCTCTTGTTTATGTTGGAGGTGGGATGGATCCCTGGATGGGTCTGGGCCTTTCAAAGGATTATATAATTAAAAACGGAAAATATTTCTATGCGCCTGAAGGTCAACACTGCCCTGATCTTAATGACATTCAGTTGGGAAAGCAGGTCACCGCTGAGATGCTGAAATATGCCAGGGGGCAGAAATAAGTCTGTAGACGGAGGTCGCTGATGATAACAAAACAAGAATACCTTGACCGTATGGTCAACCTGAAGGCACAGGTAGCAGCCAATAAGTTGGGAGCCTTTGTCGTATCAGGCACGGATAGCATATATTATCTTACCGGGATTTCCTATCTTCCTTTCGAAAGGCCTTTTTTCATTATAGTTAAACCTGATTGTTCCCCGTCGCTGCTTGTCCCGTCGCTCGAAAAAGTTCATCTGCAAAATGCTCCCAATGTAGATGTTGTGCACTCTTACTGGGATTATCCTTCGCCTGCTGGCCAGGGATGGGCAGACAAATTGAACGAGGTATTGAAGGGAGTCAAAGCCGTTGGAGTTGAACCTACCATGCCGCTGGCAATTCACAATCAGCTTAAGGGCTTTTCAATCCAGGTGCTGCCCCTGGTCGAACAACTCAGGCTTGTGAAGTCTCCCGCGGAAGTGGATATGGTTCGCCAGGCATCACACTATGCTGATCTGGCCGTACAAAAGGCAATTGCCGTTTCCTATTACGGAGTTTCCGACCTGGAGCTCTTTTCACAGAGCCGGGCAGTACAGATGCAGGTAATGAAGGATACGGAGTACCAGGTATTGACGACTAATGTCCTGTGTGGAGCATGGCCTGCTCCGTTGAGTGCACAGCCTCACGGTGTACCGAAGCTTGAAGACCGCCTGAAAGAAGGGCCCCACATAGCGTTGTCACTGATGAGGGTCAATGGATATGCCGCTGAATGTGAACGTACCTTCTTCACAGTTGCTCCAACAGATGAAGTGAAAACGGCCTTTGCGGCAATGACCGAGGCCAGGAGCCGTGCTTTCGCCATGATAAAGCCGGGTGCGAAATGCGCTGACATTGATGCAGCGGCGAATGGATTCCTGCGGGAAAAAGGCTATGGTGACCGTCTTCTACACCGCACCGGGCACGGCTTCGGATTGGGAAATCACGAAGGGCCCTGGGTGGCTGAGGGCAGCGACGAAGTACTGAAGGAAAACATGATTATCAGTGTTGAGCCCGGCATCTATTTGCCTGGGGTCGGGGGTGTCAGACACTCTGACACTGTGCTTGTAACGGGGGGCGGCTACGAGCTATTGACTCATTATCCCATTGATCTGGAATCGCTTGTCATAAAGGGGGCGAGGCTTTTGAACCGGTTGCGCGGCAGTATTATACGCGCTGCAATAGGTATATAGGTATGAAGTAGGTAGACGACGGCGGGTGTAACCAGAAAGACGTTGGATATCGTGTATTGGCTATTTGGGGGTCTGAGTGATATTCCCCTTTGAATCGATTGTGTAAGTGGCCAGGGTAGGCACGGAATCTATGTACCCCTGGGCTGCCAGTTCATCAACCGAGGTTGGAAGCTTTTTATTGTCATTCAGGTAGGCTTGAGTTGCGGTCATTATGGTCTTGTACTCTATCCTTAATGCCTCGGGTTTACCCGCGTTCATATATTTTTGATCGACTATCAAGGCCGTGCTGCTCAACGCCGCCACGATCGACATTGCCACCATCAACTCAACCAGGGTATAACCTTTCCGGCTTCCAAACATTGCCATTTCCTCCCGTGCTTTCACCCTCTAGTCCGGGATTAAATTGTATCTCAGGACTGTTCTAATTCACATGAACCACAGGTACGTACATATTATAGAATGGACTGCGGATCAAATCAAAGAGGGATAATGTGCCTAGGCTTGCTCCGTGCACCGCGATATCAGGTCTTTAACACTAAGCAGCTCGCAGCCTATATTCTTCAGTTCATCAATGCCCTGTTCGTAGATTCCTGAGATGGCGTCACGTACAACAACTATTTTGAAATCCCTCTCACTTGCTTCGTAAATTGAGGTCCGGGGACAATTGGGGAAATTGCACCCCGCAAAGGCAAGCGTGGTTATACCCCTATCCCGCAAGAAACGCTCCAGAGGCGTTTTATAGAAGGCTCCCCACCGTGACTTATATATGATGAATTCGTTGGCAGCCACTTTTTGAACGCCTCCGATAAGCAGCTTCTGAGTGTCCAGCCTGGTATCAGTTGGTATCAACCCCTCCACCAATTCAGCGCCCCGGGAATCCTCAATCAATGCCCTCATGCCGTTCTCAATCTTGCGTTTCCTGGAAATGTCCACATTGGTCCCGTCCTCGTTATATAACCTGACGATATGGATGATTGATTTATTCTGGTTCCTGAAAAGTCTCAATAATTGGATGATCCCGGGAATTACTTCTTTGGTACCCTTCACTTCCAGCGGTGCCTCCGGGAGGGTATCGTTTTGCATGTCTATGGTTACAAGGGCAATATTATGATAGTCGGGCCTGGTGTATTCGTCCATAGTTACTTCCTTTAATTTGAGGATGTTAAACCGACAGCTTTTTATAAAGCATGGGCAAGCGATGCGGCAGCATCTCAATATCGTCCAGGACTTCGTAGCCGATATCGTTACACATGGTGCGCAGGTAATCATTCCCTGCCGAGTCCACAGTCAGGCAGAAAGGCGTGATGTTCTTCTTTGAGGCTTCGATAAGGGCCATCTTTGTATCGTGTATGGCATATTCCTTATCATCATCATCGTACCCATATAGGGAATCCTGTGGGTAGCCGTCGCTTACCAGGAATAGCAGCTTCAGTGAGCTGCCGCAAGCGTCCAGCTTGGTGATAGCATGGCGAATGGCCGGACCCATGCGCGTGCCGTGGATGGGCGCAATCATGTCAACGCGGCGTTTAATCTTCTCCGTTAAGTTCTCGTTAAGGTCTTTTATGGCCTGCGCTATCTCCTCTTTGGAACCCTGTCCCTGCACTTTAACGGGCGCTACAATTATATGCATGTTGGCGTAACGGCGCTTAAGTATTGAAAGTATGTCCCGTATGGCCGCGCCAGTAGGCGAAGTGACCACCGCTATTTTTTGCGGCAGGGCGGGGATGGGGCGTTTGCGGGAAGGATCGAAAAGCCCCTCGGCCTGGAGTT
>JBEKCL010000176.1:0-6986 GCA_050014895.1 Dehalococcoidia bacterium | reverse complement strand
AGAGCAATTCCAGCTTTACGAGTTGATCTGGAAAAGGGCCGTTGCCAGCCAGATGTCTGCCGCAGGATATGACACCATCACAGTTGATATACATGCTTCTTTGCAGAAAAAGAAGAAGATATATTTATTGCAGGCAAAAGCATCATCCTTGCGTTTTCCCGGCTTCATGGCACTCTATATTGAGGGTCGTGACGAGGAGAAAGACGAGTATGACGAAGGTAAATCAGTAAAGATCCCTCCATTAACAGAGGGAGAGCTATTACAGCTTATTGAACTATATCCCGAGCAGTTCTTTACACAACCCTCGCCCAGATATACCGAAGCCACGTTAATAAAAGCGCTGGAACAAAAAGGCATAGGGCGCCCAAGCACTTATGCTCCCATTATTTCCACTATCGTTGACAGGGGATACGTATACAAGGAAAGTGGCAAACTCCGACCGGAAGAGATTGGCATGATTGTTAACGATTTGCTTGTTAGCAGCTTCCCTAATATCGTAGATTTTAACTTTACAGCCAAGATGGAAGATGATCTGGATGAAATTGCCCAGGGAAAAATGAAATGGCGTTCTGTAATTAAATCGTTTTACACTCCATTTGAAAAAGACCTCAATAACGCACTTGAGAACCTTCAGAAAATTGTCATTAAGTCCGAAGAGGTTTGCCCCGAATGCGGCAAGCCGATGGTAATGAAATCGAGCAGATACGGAAAATTCCTGGCATGCAGCAACTACCCGGACTGCAAGGGGAAAAAATCAATAAGCTCTGTAAGGGGCCCATCGGGAGCTGCAGTTGCAGATAATTCGGAATCTGTCCCTGAAGTCTCTAATGAGCCATGCCCCATATGTCAAAAGAACATGGTGATTAGAAAAGGCCGCTTTGGTAAATTTTTAGCTTGCCCGGATTATCCCAAATGTACCGGAAAGCAGACGATGAGACGGAATTATGCAGGGGCACAGGATAAAGGCGAAGATTCTAAGCCAGAAACTACCGATGAGAAATGTCCCAAGTGTGGAAAGCCAATGGTGATAAGGCGTGGCCGCTTCGGTCAATTCCTGGCTTGCAGCGGATTCCCAAAATGCAAGGCCACTAAAAAGATAGAAACTCCCACCGAATCAAGTGGTCCTCCGGAAAAGAAACCGTAGCATGAGTTATCCTCATAATAACTTCATTGGAGCATGGGCTACTTGGAAAGGTTAATTCGCCTGCGGGATACGCTGGACAGCCATGATCTTGACGGTATGCTTATTGGCTCCTCTGCAAACCGCCGCTATTTATCCGGATTCACCGGCTCAGACGGATGGCTGATAGTCACAAAGCAAAAAGCCTGTCTGGCTGTAGATTTTCGTTATGTAGAGCAGGCAAAAAAGGAATCCGCTGATTTTGAGTCTGTTTATATTAAAGGCGATATTTCCAGCTGGTTGCCCGAGTTTATCAAGAATCTGGCAATCAAACGGCTGGGAATTGAAGCAGATCACGTTTCAGTAGCCACTTACCAGTCCATTTGCAATATTCCGTCAGGAACCGAAAACCAACTCCAGATAATACCTGTTAAAAGCATCGTAAAATCGTTGCGAATGACCAAAGACAGTTCTGAACTTGAGTTTATAAAGAAAGCTGCTGCAATAGCTGATGCTGCAATGCTATTCGTCAGCTCTCACTTACGCGCCGGTATCACAGAGAAGCAATTATCATGGGAACTGGAATGCTTCATGAGGCAAGATGGAAGCGAGGCAATGCCATTTGAGATAATAGTTGCTTCGGGACCGAACGCGGCTTTACCTCATGCACAACCTTCAGATAAGTTAATAGTTGCAGGCGAACCTGTAACAATAGATCTCGGTGCGCGCTATAATGGATATTGCAGCGATATGACACGAACGTTTATTATTGGAAAACCGGATTCTCAATTCGATAAAATATATAATATTGTATTAGCAGCCCAAACGACAGGGTTATCCGTTATCGAATCAGGAATGGTTGCCAGAGAAGCCGACAGGCTGATACGTGGTATGATTGATAAAGCAGGTTATGGTGAACAATTTGGTCATGGGCTGGGTCATGGCGTAGGTCTTGAAGTGCATGAACCGCCCAGACTAGGCTCGCAGAGTGATGAAATTCTTGTTGATAATATGGTTTTTACGGTTGAACCAGGCATATATATTCCCGGTTGGGGAGGAGTCCGTATCGAAGATACGGTAACATTAGAGAACGGCAAACTAGTTAGTCTGACACATGCCAGTAAAGAACCACTTATTCAGGGAGGATAACTATCATGATTGACGCAGGAGAATTAAAAAAAGGCATTACTTTAATGCTGGACGGCCAACTCTACCAGGTATTGGACTACAACCACATCAAAATAGGTAGAGGCTCAGCCCAAATCAGAATACGGCTGCGTGATGTCAAAGCAGGGCATACTATTGAAAAGTCTTTCCAGGCCAGTGAAAAATTCACCAAGGCATTCCTGGAGAAACGCCCGGTACAGTTCCTTTACAACGACGGTGACCTCTATCACTTCATGGATACAGAGACCTACGAACAATGTGCTGTTGAAAAAACCCTTCTCGGAGACGCACTGAATTACCTGAAGGAAAACATGGTCCTGGAACTTCTCACACATAAGGGCGTGGCTATAGGCGTAGAACTCCCGTTATCGGTGGAGTTAAAAATCGTGGAGACCGGCCCGGGTTTTAAAGGAAACACCGCCAGCGCTGGAGGCAAGCCCGCTAAAATGGAAACAGGGATTACGATCCAGGTGCCTTTCTTCTTGAATACAGGTGACGTCATTAAAGTAGACACAAGGACCGGAGTGTATTTAGAGAGGGTCTAATTCATTGATCAAGGCAGACCTCCACGTCCATACATGGCATTCGCCCGATTCCAACATGTCGTACGAACAATTGATCGAGGCCTGTCAAAATAAAGGCGTTAATTGCGTGGCAGTCGCCGATCATGGCACTACCAGGGGAGCGAGAGACCTCAGCAAGATAGCTCCTTTCAAAATCATTATCTGCGAGGAAATCCTGACACCTTACGGAGAAATAATGGGGATGTTCCTGCAGGAAGATATACCAAATAAAATCACAGTCGAAGAGACGATTAAACAGATACGGGCCCAGGGTGGCTTAATCTGCATACCTCACCCATATGACTGGGTGAGACCCTCCGCATTCCGCAACCGCGCTAAGTTGGAGTCCGTAGCAGAACAGGTGGATATAATCGAAGTGTTTAATGCACGCAGTCTATTTCCCGGCATTGAAAAAAAATCTCGAGACCTTGCTATAAGACATCATAAAGTCATGGGTTGCGGCAGTGATGCACACAGCCCGCAGGAAATAGCCTACGCCACTGTTGAAATGGACGATTATAATACGAAAGAAGAGTTCCTTTCGGCCCTGTCCAATGGCAAACTAAACTGCAGAAAATCAAGCCCGCTGATTCATCTTATCAGCACCATAGCCAGATTAAGAAAACTAAGCAAGAGTGAGTAATTCGCGTGTTTAGTATCGGGTGGTTCTCCACTGCACGGGGAGAGAGCTCCAGAAAGCTCCTTAAATCAATCGTCGAAAGTATTCAAAATGGCCAGCTAAAGGCGCGCATTGAATTTGTATTTTGCAGCAGGGAGCAGGGGGAATCGGATAAAACGGATATCTTTTTGAAAGAAGTGGAAAGTTACCGTCTTCCACTTGTCTGCTATTCTGTGAAAAAATTCGCAGAACGCTACGAACAAAATGTGGGGGTAAAGGATGAGAGGCTGCCTGAATGGCGTTTAGAATATGACAAGCAGGTAATGGAAAGGTTGGCCAAATTCGCTCCTGATATCTGCATGCTTGCAGGATATATGCTGATCGTGGGACCGGAGATGTGCAGCAGATATAATATGATTAACCTCCACCCTGCGCTGCCGGATGGGCCCAAGGGCACATGGCAGGAAGTCATCTGGACATTGATGGCTCAGAGAGCGACCGAGTCCGGTGTAATGATGCATCTTGTTACTCCCGAGTTGGACAGAGGCCCGGTCATCACATACTGCAGGTTTCCTGTAATCGGCAAGGATTTCGATGGACTGTGGGGGGAAAACGGTAAAGTACCGGTCAGCCAGATCAAAGCTGAACAAGGGGAAAACAACAGTTTATTTAAAGCTATACGAAAAGCGGGATTCATCAGGGAGACACCACTGATAGTTCACACTCTTAAAGCATTCAGTGAAGGGAAGATCAGAATCGCCTCCGATAAAAAGCTGCTGGATAGCAGCAACCGACCAATACGCGGCTACGATCTAACAGGCGAAATTGACGCTGCTTTGAAATGAAGTTAGCCAATAACCAAGTAAAGGAGGTATGAGAAGGGAAAAGCCGAAATTGTTAGTGCAGGGGGGCTTACATTTGAGAGGATCACAACAGAACCTGGATGACAGTGGTCAAAACACGCGAAGCCTATTGCAAAGACAGAAAGCTGTTAAAAATCCCATCTTCCTTTTATGATATCAGGCAGGCCTCACGTAAGGATGGATGATGGAAAGGAAGAGGAGTTTGGCCCTGGTGATATAACCGTGATTCCGCCGGGACATGATAATTGGACGGTCGGAGACAAACCGGCGATTGTGCTTGAAATCTCACACTAAGGATGCAGATTCAGTAAGATGAGCTGTCCCTGAAAATCAGTCCCTGGACCTGTGATTTTTATCCAGCGGTGATGATATTATCTAATTGAATGGTGGACCATAGTAAATAGGAAAGGGGATGCCTTATAATAAGGCATCCCCTTTTTCTTTAAATCTATACTTTATTTATTTCTTTGCTTTTTTCGTTGCCGGGGCCAGGATATCATCGATTAAACCGTATTCAACCGCCTGTTGGGCATTGAAATATATATCCCTATCCGTATCATGCCTGATCTTTTCCAGGGTCTGCCCAGTATGTTTTGCCAGGATGGTTGCCACCAGTTCATCCAAACGTTCGAACTCTTTGGCAGCGATCTTAATATCTGTAATCTGACCCTGGGTCCCTGCCCTGCCCTGATGCATATGAATTGTAGAATTGGGAAGGCAATACCGTTTGCCTTTAGCTCCCGTGCAGAGCAAAATTGTTCCCATACTATAAGCCGAACCTACACAAATTGTAGAAACGTCCGGTTGTATCAATTGCATCGTATCGTAGATGGCAAGGCCGGCAGTCACGACTCCACCGGGCGAGTTGATGTAAATGCTGATATCTTTCTCAGGGTCTTCACGCGCTAAATACAGGAGCTGTGCAACTATAACATTGGCAATTTGATCATCTATCTGCGTGCCAAGGAATATTATCCGCTCCTTCAACAGAAGTGAATAGATGTCCATATACCTCTCGCCTCTTGCACTGCTCTCAATAACAGTTGGTATTATGTTAAGTAGTCTGTCCATATTACTTCTCCCTTCTTATTATTGTTGTGGCTTATCGTCTTGGCCGGTCACCATTTTAGTTAACAAATCCATGGTCTTGTTGATGGCCAGCATATTACGTAATGATGCACGGGGTTCCGGCATGCTGAATACACCCCTGACATTTTCAGCTTTTGCCTCATCCCCTTTAACCATACTCTCAATCGCCTCATTCAATTCATCATCACTGATCTCTATCTTCTCCTCCTCGGCAATCTTGCTGGTTATGAGGTAAGCTTTGACCCTATCAGTAGCAGCTGCCCTCAGATCCTCGCGATGCTGCTCAATGGTCTTTTTGGCATTCCCCAGATAATTCTCAAGCCCCTTTACCCCGTCAGCAAAATTCCTGGCTTCCTCATTCACAATATTATCGATTTCCTTCTCAATTAAAACCGGAGGAAATTCCATGGTACTCTGCTCGATTAAAGATGTGATGAGCTTGTTTTCAAATTCTTTCTTAAGCGACTCGAATGCTGAGGCAGAGGCTGAATTGCAGGCAATAAGAACAACTTTTGAATTATGTTCCAGCAGAAATTCAGTAATCCGCTGAGAGTAGTATCTGATAGATTCTGCTGATTTATCTCCATAAGGAAGATGAGCTGTGTCTCCGAAATAGATCAGGCTTTCGCCTGGCAAAACCTGCTTAATCGCATGAGCCACAGTTAATCCTCCGACACCTGAATCAAAAATTCCAATTGGTTGTTCTTTCATCCTTCTGCTTTTTTAACCCATCCCCTATCAAAGAGAAAAGGCTGCCCTACTGAGCAGCCTCATTAAAATAAGGTTTATCAATTATTTTAACCCAAGTTTTGTTTTAACAAGAGGCATAATATTAACACTCTTGGTTTCATCAAAATATAGCAGAGAACCTTTAGCAACATCGAATACATAGAAAAATCCATTCTCTTTACCAACATCCTTTATTGCTTTGTCAACCTTTAAATATATGGGCTGGAAGACTTCCGTCTGTTTATTCTGAAGTTGTGTCTGCGCATTTGTCTGGAAATCCTGAATTCTTTTCTGCATATCCATCAGTTCCTGCTCTTTCGTCTGTCTCACTATATCACTAAGAGTTTTGTTCTCTTTCTGATATGCTTCGTTTTTGGTATTCAATTCAACTTGCATCAGTTCAAGGGCATTAACGAGTTCTTTGCGGAATTTCTCGAGTTTAACTGTGGCAGAATCATATTCCGGCATTGATTGAATGAGTTCATCACTGTTTATATGCCCAAACTTTAAATTCTGAGCCATTGCGCTTTGTCCAGCCAGAGCAATGACAATCATCAACGATGCTATGCTTATAAATCTTCTCATTTTGAATAATATTATTAAACAATTTATGCAAAAGTAATTAATTAATTTTTATAACCTAATTTTTCAAGAACCTGATCGCTGATATCAAATTTGGGGTTGGCAAACAATATATTACCCCCGGCTGCGGTATCAAAAATGACAGCATAACTTCCGTCAACCGCAATCTCTTTTATTGCTTTTATGATTTCATCCTGGATTGGCTTAACCAGCTCTTCTCTCTTTTTAAAAAGGTCACCTTCAACGCCAAAATA
>JBEKCL010000175.1:0-11843 GCA_050014895.1 Dehalococcoidia bacterium | reverse complement strand
ATCTTTGACCTGGCCACTCGCAAGAATTGAAAGGGAAATATCGGTCATTTAGTTGGAGGAGGGTAACCACATCATGCCAGCAGTTGAAGCCAGCCATGTAACCAAGTCCTATTCCGATAAGGTCGCCGTTAATGACCTGTCTTTCTGTGTTGGGCAGGGGGAGATATTTGGACTGATCGGACCGAATGGAGCAGGCAAGACTACGACAATCAGGATGATGATGGACATCATCAGGCCGGATTCGGGTGAATTGAAGATTCTCGGACGGAAGCTGGGCGAAGATATCAAAAATGAGATTGGATACCTGCCGGAGGAAAAAGGGTTATACAGAAAGTCCAGGGTTATGGATGCCATAGTATATTTGGCTTCTCTGAAAGGGATGGACAGGCAGCCCACAGAAGAAAAGGCCAATCAATTGCTGGATCGGGCCGGCCTGTTATCGTATAAGAACAAGAAGATTGAAGAACTGAGCAAGGGCATGGGGCAGATTATCCAGTTTATAGTGACTATTGTCCATGGTCCTGCTTTGATTGTTTTAGATGAACCGTTTTCCGGCCTTGACCCGGTTAATACTGAAGTGCTTAAAAGTATGTTTATTGAACTTAAAGACCGCGGCAAGACGGTTATCCTGAGTTCACACAGGATGAATGACGTTGAGGAGCTCTGCGATCGTGTACTGATGATAGACAGGGGACACGCCGTCCTGTATGGCAGCCTTGCTGAGATTAAGTCAAGATACAGAAATAATTCCGTTCTTGTAGACTTCGAGGGAGAATCTGGAGAATTGGCCGGAGTTGCTCAGAAACGTTATCGGAACGGTCATATCGAGTTGCTTTTAGATGGCACTTCGACTCCCCAGCAACTGCTGGAGAGCATGGTAAGCCGGGGGATAGTAATCAATCGCTTCGAGGTGGCTACTTCCACATTGAATGAGATATTCCTGAAAGTGGCGGGAGGAAATCATGAATAAAACACTGCTGATTGTTAATCATGAATTCTTGGGCACGATAAGGCGGAAAGGTTTTATCATAATGACGCTGATTGTGCCGGTGCTTGCCTTGTTGGCGCTTGGTGTTATGGCCCTCGTCTCTCCGGCAAGCAGGTCGAGTGATGCTCAAATGCTCACCGTAGGCTACGTCGATAAAACCGGCGGATTCAATAACACGGCGGTTGTCGGGAAAATAAAGCTGGTAAAGTTTGAGATACAGGATGATGCCACTAAAGCTTTGCTCAAAAACGACATCGCAGAGTATTTTGTCATTCCCGCGGATTTCGCTTCGACCGGGCAGGTGAACCGGTATACTCTTAAAAAGCAACTGGTGGCGCCGGCGGATATCAGGGATTCAATAAAGAATTTTCTCACGCTCAACATGCTGGCCGGGAAAGTGCCTCCTGATACTATTACCCTGGTTGAATCGCCTTTGAATTTGTCCAGTACCACTCTCACTGAAACTGGAAAGGTTGCTCCCGAGCTGGGTGGGTACGGTAACGCCATACTGCCGCTTGTTTTTAGCCTGCTGCTTCAGCTTTCTATCGTTTTCTCTGCCGTCTATTTACTTAGCGGGCTTACTGAGGAGAAAGAAAGCCGCCTGATAGAGGTGTTGCTGTCCTCCGTTTCAACCCGGCAATTGCTGGTTGGTAAGGTGCTTGGCATTGGATTGGCCGGATTGATGCAGGTAATCGTTTGGGTAGCATCGGTACCGCTCGTCTTAGGCCTGGCTTCATCGACTGTCGGAGGGATTATGAGCACGTTACAAATCCCGGCTAATTTTATCGCTCTCTGCATTGTCTATTTTGTTCTGGGCTATCTATTGTTTGCCGTGTTATTTGCCGGTATAGGTGCAGTCTATTCCAATATGCGTGAGGCCCAGCAGCTGGTAACGGCATCCGTGCTTATCGCCATTTCACCGCTCTGGTTCACTGCCTTACTCTGGGCCATCCCTGATAACCCGGTCTGGGTAGTCTTGAGTATTTTTCCATTCACGGCGCCTGTGCAGGTAATTTTGAGGTTGGGAGTGACCAATGTCGCTGCCTGGGAACTGGTGGCCAGCATAACTGTATTGGTATTGACTATCATCGGCGGGTTATTGCTGTCCGCCAAAATACTGAGGACGTACTTGCTCATGTACGGAAAAAAGCCCGCGTTGGCGGCCATTATCCATAGTCTCAGGAGTTGATATGGGTCGATAGCGGCCTTGGGACTCTGCCGAAGATCCGGTATTTACCTCAGCCCCTTTATTTCATCCATCGCTAGTTTGAGAAGTGGCGTATCTGTTGAGTTGTTGATCGCTGCCTGGAAATCGGCTATCGCCTTCTCTTTCTGTCCGGATACTACGTAGCAGAGGCCGCGGTAATAATGGCCTTCTGCATTTTCCCCGTCAAGCTCAACAGCTTTATTCAGGTAAGGCATTGCTTTATCATAATCCTTTACTGCGTAATAGCTGGCTCCAAGGTGTGCGTAAATATCGCTGCTGTCGGAGACTATGCCAATCGCCCGGCTCAGGTCATCGATGGCCTGGTTATAATTTCCCATTTTGAAATAACACCAGCCCCGGCTGTCCCAGATGTACGCATTATTGGGGTCAAGCTCAAGGCCCTTGTTTATGTATATCATTGCATCATCAAACCAGCCTTTCATCAGCAGGTAATGGCCGTGGTTGTTATAGTCTGACCCCAGTTGACGGAGGGCCAGCACATGTTCGCTGTCGGCTATCGCCTGGTCAATGTCCCCCTTTTGGTAAAAGCACAGGCTTCGGATTGAGTAAGCTCCTGCGATCAACCCCCGGTTAAAGGCGATGACCTTGCTGAAGTCGGCTATAGCTTTGTCCCATTCTTCCAGACTGTAATATGTATACCCGCGCCCGTAATAGCTTCTTGAATTGGTAGAGTCAATCTGCAGGGACTTGTTATAGTCCTGTATAGCACGTGCATATTCTTTTTGACGTCGCAGGCATGATGCCCTTCCCCAGTAAGCCTCGCTTGAATTTGGGTACAGTTCAATGGCTGTGTCGTAATCAGCGTAAGCCAGGTCTGATTTATCGGTAACGTAATACGCTCGTCCGCGCCCCAGGTAGGCTGTAGCCAGTCCCGGATCGATCTCTATGGCCTTACTGAAACTGGTAATGGCCTTATCGTAGTCCTTTTTATCGAAATAAATTTTCCCGCTGTCTACATATGAGCCAGCCGACGGTCCGCAACCCGGCGAGAATATCGAGGTACAAATGATAATTAGGATAAATGCTGCTGATGCAAAACTCCTGAAAGTTACCGGTCTTGCTTTCAGGTACATTACAGCCGCCTTCTTTGCACAATATCCTGGGGTGGTGGCTGCTCTTTTCATATTTATATTTATTCCTTACTTAAATCAATGTGATAGGCATTGATACTGGCGCTGTAAAAACGGGTCATTATGCCCCGACTGCATCTTTACCTGGGTGCTTTGTACAATATGAAATGGCCCACCTCCCGCACGAACCGAATAAACGGCAAATTGTTAAGCAATTTGTTAAGAACGATTTATCATACTGTTTAACCCTGTTGCACGTCAATAGCATTAAGAGTGTAAATTTTGAATAATTAACCGGTTTCTCGTACCATTTGGCTTTGGTACAATATTTTCCCCGCTTGACTGTATCAAACATATTATTTACGGAGGGTGTATCTGTGTTTGATTTATCTATGTTTTCTCTGAAAGGCAAAACTGCCATCGTTACAGGAGGCAGTCGTGGGATTGGCAAGGCAATAGCCGTAGGCTTTGCCAAAGCTGGCGCAGCGGTCGTGGTCACCAGCCGTAAAATAGCGGACCTTGAAGCTACGGCTGAAGAGATCAGGTCTTTTGGTGGGGAAGCTTATCCTGTCCAGGCCCACCTGGCCAAAATGGACCAGATTCAGAAAATGGTTGACGCTTCGATGGAAAAATTGGGCGGCAGGATCGATATCCTGGTCAATAATGCAGGCACTTCCCCGGCTGCGGCCGGAGTATTGGATGTTGAGGAGCGTCTCTGGGATGTTGTTATAAACCTCAATCTGAAAAGCCTGTATTTTACCAGCCAGGCTGTTGGCAGGATCATGAAAAAGCAGGGCAGCGGTAAAATTATCAATATCGGTTCCATTGATGGCCTCAAACCCCATAAAAATGTGAGTATATACTCGATTTCCAAGGCTGCTGTTCTGATGGCGACACATGCTTTTGCCACTGAATTGGCGGGGTGTAACATACAGGTGAATTCCATTTTGCCGGGACCGATTCAGACTCAAATGCTGCAGTCTACCTGGATGGTGCTGCCGGCCGATAAACAGGATGTGAATCGCAGCAGGTTCGAGACGTCATTGCCTACCGGCAGGATAGGCCATGTTGATGAGATAGTTGGTGCGGCTGTTTACCTTGCCTCCGATGCGTCCAGTTATACATCCGGCACTGAAGTGATTATTGATGGCGCCCTGCAGTTAAATAGCCCGATGAATGATGCCCTGGGTTAAATATACCTGGTTTGAATATTAAATTAGCCCCGGCAAGGCAATGGCCTGTTGGGGCTTTCAATTGACCTGTTGCATAATTTCCTTCATGTGCATGGATAGTACCCGCATCGATAGTAAAATGGTTGAATAATCAATCATGTTAATAATCAGGTACGAGTTTGAAAAACTAACTCATTTCACGTATCATTTCGATCTGGTATCACTTTTTATCATTTGACCAAATAAAACTTAATGAATTTTGGAGGTTCCTAATATGTTCGAGATGTCTATGTTCTCTTTGAAGGGTAAAACTGCCATCGTGACTGGTGGTGGACGTGGGATAGGTAAGGCTATTGCGATCGGCTTTGCCAAGGCTGGCGCTAAGGTTGTAGTTACCAGCCGTAAAATTGACGATTTGGAAGCCACGGCTAAAGAAATCAGGTCATTCGGTGGAGAAGCTTTCCCCATACAGTCGCACCTTGGCAAAATGGAAGAGATTCAGAAAATGGTTGACGCAGCCATGGAAAAGTTGGGCGGCAAGATAGATATACTCGTCAACAATGCTGGCGCCAGCCCTGCCATGGGCAGTGTGCTGGATGCCGATGAGCGTCTCTGGGAGACGGTCATGAACGTTAATGTCAAGGGTATGTATTTCACCAGCCAGGCTGTAGCCAGGATTATGAAAAAGCAGGGCAACGGCAAAATCATCAACATCTCCTCAGTCGACGGTTTCAAGCCGGAGCTTGGTGTCAGCGTTTACTCCATCTCTAAAACTGCTGCCAGGGCTATTACATGGGCTTTTGCATGCGAGCTTATCCGTTCCAATATCCAGGTCAACACCATCGCCCCGGGTCCTTTTGATACCAAGATGATGAGCTCCCACTGGTTCCACCTCACACCGGAGGAAGCTAAAAAGCAAAGAGAACTTCTGGAAAAATGTCTCCCTGCAGGTCGCATGGGTAACCCGGATGAGATAGCAGGTGCGGCGATCTATTTAGCTTCTGATGCATCCAGTTATACCACCGGCACTGAAATTGTTATCGATGGTGGCGGTCTTTTAAGCAATATTCTTGTAGCAGACCACTAAGTGACCTGAAATATATGCGAATTAGCCCTGGCCGGGCAATTGCCCGGCCAGGGCTTTTCATTATAAAGGTAGCCGATAGAGTAAATATAAACTATACTGATATAAGCTTGATCAAGTACCTGTGAACTAAGGTAAACCATGTTAGCGGTAATGGAAATGGGTAGTATGATAAAGTATTCTATAATTTTTCAGGTGGAACGATGCAGGATATAAAGTACCTCTTTGAGCCCCGCTCTGTGGCGGTGTTGGGAGCTTCCTCAAAAGCGGGGAAGTTGGGGAATACTGTTGTCAGTAATCTCATTTTTAGTAAATATAAAGGGAAAATATTTCCTGTAAATCCTTCCGGCGGTGAAATACTGGGACTGGCTGCCTATAAGGATGTCGCCGATGTGCCGGGAGAGATTGACCTCGCTGTAATTGTCATCCCCGCCAACGTGACGTTTGAAGCAGTAAAAAGCTGCGCCGATAAAGGCGTTAAATTTGTGGCCATCATCACCTCCGGGTTTGCCGAGATAGGTAATGCCGAGGAAGAGCGGAAAATTGTTAGCTATGCTCTCGATCATGGCACTCGCGTGCTTGGCCCGAATATTATGGGGATATACTCTGCTGCTGCCAGGATGAATGCCACCTTCGGTCCCGGCGATATTGCCTCGGGAAATGTCGCTATCGTGACTCAAAGCGGTGCCCTGGGCATCGCCATGATCGGCAAGACCAAGGTAGAGAACATTGGTCTGTCAGCTATCGTATCCGTAGGCAATAAGGCGGATATCTCCGAGATCGACCTGCTCGATCACCTTGCATCGGACGTAAATACCAGGGTGATTATGATGTATATCGAGGGCGTCACCCATGGCGAACAATTTGTAGATGCTCTTAACAGGACATCCAAGATAAAACCTATCGTTGTGGTTAAGTCGGGCCGGTCCAAGCGCGGTGCAATGGCCGCTGCTTCACATACCGGTTCACTGGCTGGAGAAGACAAGGTCTTCGATGATATTGCCCGGCAGTGTGGTGTGCTTCGTGCTGAGAGCCTGCAGGATGCCATGGAGTGGTGCAAAATCCTATCAACTGCGCCTGAACCTGCGGACGATAATGCAATCATTATTACCAATGGGGGTGGTATAGGCGTAATGGCGGCGGATGCCTGTGAGAAATATAATATAAATCTCTACGACAACCTGCCTGATATGAAAAATACATTTTCCAGTGTTGTGCCGAAGTTTGGCTCCTTGAAAAATCCTGTCGACCTGACGGGCGAGGCCACAGCCGAAGATTACTTCAGGGCGATTAACTTTGCCCTTTCCAACGATAATATAAGCTCGATACTTTGCCTCGGTTGTGAGACCGGAGTATTCGATCCTGAGAAGTTCGCCTCCCGTACAGAGGAGTTGTACTATGTGTTGCTGGCCACTTCATGCATGGGCGCTGTCTATTACAATACACGCCAGAAACAGGAGTACACACCTGGGCTGGAAGAAATCCATATCGATGATCAGGCCATACAAAATGTTATCGATGGTGTTAGAAAGGATGGCAGGGTGTTCCTCTTCTCCTACGAAGCGCAACGTATTATGCGCGCTGTGAATATTGCTAATCCCACCAGCAACATAGCCCACAACATGGAAGAGGCCGTCAAATTCGCCAAACAAACGGGCTATCCTGTTGTAATGAAAGTTGTATCCCGTGATATTTTACATAAGAGTGATGCAGGGGGTGTGGCTCTGGATATCCAGAACGAGCATGAAGTTACGGACGCTTACGAGGCCATCCTTCAGAGCTGCCGCCGTTATAAAGCCGATGCTGTGATCGAGGGTATTGAAATATCTGAGCAGCTCAGGCCGGGCGTGGAGACCATAGTCGGCGCCCGTCGCGATTTGTCCTTCGGTCCCATCGTAATGTTCGGATTGGGAGGGATATACGTTGAGGTCATGAAAGACATCGTCTTCCGTGCCTTCCCTCTTAACATCGGGGAAGCCAACCGCATGATAAGCCAGATTAATGCCTACCCGCTGTTATTAGGCGTGCGCGGCGAAACGCGCAAGGACATCGATGCGCTTGCTGATGCCATCTTAAGGGTGGGTACTATTATCAAGAGGTTCAAAGACATATCGGACATAGAGATTAATCCGCTTGTTGCTTACGACCATGGGGAAGGGGTCAAGGCGGTGGATGTTCGTATTCTACTTTCCAGGCAGGAGGCAGCAAAATGAAGAATTTAATCATCGGGTCCATGGATCCTAATTCCGGTAAAACCAGTTTAATTATCGGGCTGGCCAAAGCGTTGGGTAAGCCTTTTGGCTATATCAAGCCCCTGGGCGACCGGCTGGTCTACCGCAAGAAACGGGTTTGGGACTACGACTCAGCTTTAATGACCAATATCTTCAAATTGAACCAGGAGCCGGAAGATATGACGGTTGGCTTCGAGCATTTGAAGCTGCGCTTCAAATACGATGAAGAGGGGGCTCGCAACCGCGTTCTTGAGATGGCCAAACAGGTTGGCGCTGATAAGGATGTCCTGTTTGTAGAAGGGGGCAAGAACATCGAGTTCGGCATCTCTTTCTTTCTCAATGTCTTCTCTTTGGCTTCTTATCTGGATGGAAAGCTGGTCATGGTTGTGGGCGGCGATGAAAACTATATCGTTGATAACGTGATATTTATTCAGAAGCATCTGGCGTTAAGCAATATCAATTTTGGCGGCGTCATTATCAACAAGGTACGCAACGTGGACGACTTCAAGACGGTGTATGTACCTCTGATGCAGAAGTCGGGGGTAAACATCCTTGGCATAATTCCGTACGAAGAACAGCTGACTTTTTTCTCCATGGAATACCTTGCGCAGTATCTATTGGCCCGTGTTATAGCTGGAGAGCAGTGGATTAAGCGCCGTGTGAGCAACATCTTTGTCGGCGCTGCTTCGGTAGAGTCCGTCTACTCGGATGCCCGTTTCCACAAGGAAAACAAGCTAATGGTAACCAGCGGCGACCGCTCGGACATGCTGCTTGCCTCGTTTGAAGACAAATGCACGGCCGCCGTCGTGCTAACCAATAATATCCTGCCTCCGCAGAACATACTCGCCAAGGCCGAGGAAAAACACATACCTGTTTTGCTGGTCCCCTATGGCGTGTACGAGACCGCCAAACAGATCGAAGCCCTCACCCCGCTGATAACCAGCAACAACACCGCCGAGATCGACCTCATGGCAAAACTCGTCAAAGATCACGTCAATATCGATGCCTTATTGAAAGGTTAAGACGTAAAATGTAAGGGCGGGTCTTCAGACCCACCCAATTAAATCCATGTCATCCCGATTGTATCGGGATCTCTTGGCCTGTAACGAAAATCCGCCCCGTCAGTAATCGAGGGCAAGTGCTGGTTAAAAGAACATAGCTCCATTCGTCATGGGAGCTTTGAATAGGGGCCTTAGACCCAAAACAAAACATGTAATCCCGATTGCATCGGGATCTCCTGACTCATTTCCCGTGATCATGGTTCTGTGGTGACAGTGGGATGCGACGAAGGGCCGCAGGCCCTTCACAGTAAAAAATCCCCTCTCCCTTGGGAGAGGGCCAGGGTGAGGGTACAAAACAACCCATTAATCTCCTGGCTCATTTTTCGTGATCATGATTCTTTAATTTTTCGTACCCAACGATATGGGACATGAATTATAATCGCTTGCCGATACGTCATGGGGGCGTCGAAGAGGGGCTTTACAGGCTGTCCAATAAGTGGCCTTTCTGAAGCTAAGAGCCGGTCGGACACACGATCGAGGTGTGGACTTTTTAGACAGCCTGTTTAGCCCCTCTTATAAAAATGATCACCCTCTCCCTTGGGAGAGGGCCAGGGTGAGGGTACAAAATCAAACTGTCAGCTTAATGACTCCCACACGATCTCCGGTAGCATCTTGACCTCAATGCCTTCCTTCTTTGCCAAACGGGCTTTCAGACTGTAGTAGCACCCGGTGCAGATGTTGACCACGGTGTTGCTGGTAACAGCGGCTTCAATCTGTTCCATATGGGGTGGTATGTTGCAACACAGCTTGTTATCGATGTAGTTTACTTCCAGCCCCTTTATCTTTTTCAACACGCGGAGCGCCGGTTCGACGTCGACAGGCTTTTCAGTTATGCGGCGGCGAAAACGGTAGCAGCCGGCATAGTAGTCGATTTTGCCCTCAAGCTGGCCTCCCTTGAAATGCCGGTCTATAAGTTCGCTAAAGGAAATTATCTCCAGGTCGGTTAGGTCCCTGTAATTCGTATAGTTTGGCTCGCAGGCGCCACAGAAAAGCACTATTGACTTGGCTCCCAGATCTTTCGCCTGTTTGAAATTCTCGAGTATGAACTCTCTGGACACCTCTTTAAATCTGGCTATATCCTCTTCATTTTTCGTAATGACCGCCGCCTGTCCGAAGGCAAGCCAGCCGCAGCAGTACTCTTTGTTCAATAGAGTGTAGTCTACTTTCAAGTGGTCGAGCAGTTGCCTGGACACTCGAAAAACATCCGGCATGCCCTCCGGCTGAAAACAACCGGCGATAATTACATATTCGGCTTTTTTGCCGATTGGGAAACCTATTTCATCCACTAGTATCTGCTTTTGTCTCTCGCCAGTGCCCATTGCCTTGCCAAATTTTCTAATGTTTTCAATGGACTTCTCTTCAATCATGGTTATCCCCTGCCTCCTGTAGTAAATTGCCTAAAGCAATAAACACATATGAGTATGTATATCACGTTATTTATTTGTTTGTCAAAGTTGGGTGAGGGTATAAAACAATTTATTAATCTCTTGGCCTGTTTCCCGTGATCATGATTCTGTGGCGACGGCCTGGATGTGAGAAGGGCCGCAGGCCCTTCTCAGAAAAGAATTACCCTCTTCCTTGGGAGAGGGCAGGGTGAGTGTACAAAATCCCGTATCAATCTTCTGGACAGTAATGAAAATCCGCCCTGTCAGTAATCGAGAACAATTGCCGGTTAAAAAAACATAGCCCTGTTTGTCATAGGGGCGTCGAAGAGGGGCTGTACAGGCTGTCTAATAAGTGGCCTTTCTGAAGCTAAGAGCCGGTCGGACACACGATCGAGGTGTGGACTTTTTAGACAGCCTGTGTAGCCCCTCTTATAAATAATTTGCCCTCTCCCTCTAGGGAGAGGGCCAGGGTGAGGGTATTAATTCCCCATAATTTGATTTGCACCCCGTTATATCCGCTGTTATAATCATTGGGCTTTGAAGCATTCTATGTTCATATAAGTAGCTGATCGATCGATCTCACGCACAATGGCGGGGGGTCTTCATTTCTTCTGGAAGGGAGTTTAAAAATGTCAGACGAAAAATCCCAAAAACTTGAAACCATGAGGCATTCGGCCAGCCACATAATGGCTGAAGCCGTTAAATCATTATTCCCCGATGCCAAATTTGCTATCGGCCCGGCCATCGAGGACGGTTTTTACTACGACTTTGAACTGCCCAGGACGCTGGCAGCGGAAGACCTGCCCGGCATCGAAGCTAAGATGAAGGAAATAATCGCCGCAAATCTACCCTTTGTTAAAGAGGAGATTACTACCAAAGAAGCGCTTAAACTCTTCGCCGGCCAGCCCTACAAGATAGAGTTGATTAAGGACCTTGGCGCAGATAATGTCACCATCTACAAACAGGGGGATTTTGTCGACTTGTGCCGTGGCCCTCATATGAAGGCCACCGGAGATGTCAAAGCTTTCAAACTGACCACCGTTGCCGGAGCGTACTGGCGCGGCGATGAGAAGCGCGCCATGCTTCAGCGCATCTACGGCGTTGCTTTTGCCAAACAGTCAGACCTTGATGCATACCTGAAGAGGATCGAAGAAGCGGCCAAGCGTGATCACAGGAAACTTGGCAAAGAGCTCGACCTTTTCAGTCTTCACGAAGAAGCGGGCCCCGGCCTGGTTTACTGGCATCCCAAGGGCGCCACTGTCCGCCAGATTGTCGAGGATTTCTGGAAGGCCGAGCACAGGCGCCGCGGCTATGACCTCGTCTACTCGCCGCACATCGCTAAGGTTGATCTTTGGAAGATCAGCGGCCACTGGAATTTTTACCGTGAGAATATGTATTCCCCCATGCAAATCGACGAGATTGAATACGTCTTGAAGCCCATGAACTGCCCCTTCCATATTCTCATGTATAAAACACAGATTCGCAGCTACCGCAACCTGCCCATGCGCTACGCCGAGTTGGGTACGGTCTACCGCTATGAACGTTCCGGCGTGCTTCACGGGCTTGCGCGTGTCAGGGGCTTTACGCAGGATGATGCGCACATTTTCTGCCGGCCCGACCAGAT
>JBEKCL010000174.1:0-7070 GCA_050014895.1 Dehalococcoidia bacterium | reverse complement strand
TCACGGCGGTTCTCCGCTTACGTTCCTGGGAGATGCGCAAAGTCCCGAAAAAATAGTCCAGGCCGTGATCAGGGCAATAGAAAAAAGCAGCCCTGAAATATATGCGCCCGCTTCAACCGGTAATATTTCTAAAATAATTATGTGCTGGCCTTGGCTTGTCACAAAACTCTGGCCGCAACTGGAACGGCTCGGAGAAAAGAATAAATCCAATATTAAGGGAGGTTGAAATGACTGCAATTGCCATACTTGAGCTGCTGACAGCCGTCGGGTTAATACTGTTCTGGATAGGCTTTTTTACCATAGGCCTTGCCCCGAAAAATCCTCCGAAGGGTTATATGGAGTACGAGCACTCCTTTCCTCTGCCGGACGGATTGCTGTCCCTGCTTCTGCTGGCAGCCGGCATACTGCTGTTGTTAAATAATCCGTGGGGCGGCCATCTGTCGCTGGTAGCGGCCGGCGCACTAGTATTTTTGGGGGTGTTAGACTTTAGCTTCAATATCCAGAACGGCGTATATAAGATCTCTAAGAGTGACCTGATATTAAACGCCTTTATCAATGTTTGGTGTGTCGGCTTTGGCATTGCTATTGCTCTGCTGATAGGCTGAAAACCTGTGGCGTAATAGTCTCAGGGCGGAAGTTAAAATTAACCGGGATTACCGGGGTGTCCGCATTTTATGCTGAGAGTGAGGATGACTTATTTATTGCGCGGGATAGCAGGCATGGCAGGCGATAGATTTGAGTCTAACGGCTTGACTTGATATCGTATAATCGTCTTTAACACCAGTCGAATGTGTATGAACGTCGGTATGCACAATTATTGAGGGAGGTTGTAATGCAAAATATCCAATCATCCGTATCCCCTTACCGCTGGGTCGTGTTGGGCGTTTGTATGCTCAACATCGCCATGTCCCAGATAATGTGGATGACCTTCGCTCCTATTGCCAGGGATGTGGCTGCCATCTATACCAACGGGAATGTCGATCTCATTGATTTGCTGGCCATATTGGCCATGCTTGGCTGGATTCCCTTCTGCCTCCCCGCCGCCTGGTGTATCGACAACTGGGGGTTGAAAAAAGGGGTGGGGATCGGCGTCGTCCTTATTGGTGTGTGCGGATTTCTCCGTATTTTCGCACCGGATTACGGCTGGCTCCTTGCTTGTATGATCGGATGTGCCATCGCTCAACCGTTCTTGCTCAATGCCTTTACCAAGGTGGCATCGAACTGGTTTCCACAAAACGAAGAGGCCCTGGCGTCGGGATTGTTGACTATGTCCATGTTCGTCGGCTTTGCCATTGTTATGTTCGCTACCGATTTTATCATGGCTCATTACCGGGAACTCGGTGCGCCCAGGCAGGGGCTTGATATCATCTTATATTTGTATGGCATCCCGGCCCTGATCGGCATGATTCTGCATCTGATATTGGTGAAGGATAAGCCACCGCTGCCGCCCAATCCTATTGCAGCCGAGAAAAAAGTCACCATGACCGTCGGGTTGAAAGCGCTTTTCAAAAACCGCGATTTTATTTTCCTCCTTGTGATCTTTTTAATAGGCGTAGGCGCCTTCAATGCCATCCTGACCAAGATAGATACCATATTCAAGGACCGGCCGCTGGACATTGACACGGCCCTCGCCACGGGCATAGTTGGCGGGCTGATCGTGATCGGAGGCTTGTTGGGGGCCGTAATCTTGTCTGCATTGTCCGACAAGTACCACAAGAGGAAGATTTTCCTGATACTGGCGGCGGGTACGGCGGTTCCGCTAACCATCTGTTTGGAATATTTCTCTTCGATTGTGCTTTTAGGTGTGTGCGGTTTTGTCTTCGGTTTCTTCCTCATCTCGGCCATGCCGGTAGGGCTGACTTATGCGGTCGAAAAGACCCATCCTGTGCCGGAGGCTACCTCCAACGGGATTTTGATGCTGGGCGGCCAGATAAGCGGTCTGCCCATCGTTTTCCTCTTCAACATGACCGCGATTGCCGTTCTCTTTGCGATTGCCTTTTTCTTGGCGCTGATGCTCCACGATATCAAAGCTCCTTCTGCGCAGACCTGACCGCCGGAGTGTTATAGTTAATTGTTTCCATCCACTCATCCGGGACGTGGGGCATCATTTAGCTGGATGCCCTGCATTTCCCAGGAACTCATTTATTGCTGCTCCCACCTGCGCCGGCTGGTCCAGGTTGTCAAAATGGCTGGCGTTGGTGATCCATTTGAGTTCTACATCGGGGCATTCAGTGGTGGAGTTGGCAAAAATGGACTTTGGTTGGGCGGGGTCGCTGTCAGCCTGCAGCGCCAGCACCGGGAACGGGTATTTGTTTTTGCAGAAACCATTAAGCGCAGTCTGCAGGTCCCAGTTGCTGAGTTCGAAATACTTTGGCAACTGCTCGGCAACTCCTGGCCGTGAGAATTCATAGACAAAGTAATCCCGGTCTACTTTTTTGAGTGGGGTGACCATTCGGGACTTGTATACCATGTCGATGAACCATCCTGGATCTTGCATAAACCAGGTTCCCACCCAGTTTAGCTGGAATAATAGCCATTGCGGCTTCTTGATATAAGTCTGCGTCTGGCTCCCTTCCCCACCGGGCACGAAATCTGCTTCCATGCGCACAAAGCCCAGTATACGTTCAGGATGGTCATTGACCAGGATGGTACTGATAAGAGCTCCCCAATCGTGGCCCACCACGTAGAACTTGTTCACCTTTAAATAGTCCATCAGGGCAAGAGTTTGTGAGGCAACTGTATGCCAGTTGTAATCATTGTCCGTTTTGTCGGAACGCCCGTAACCCTTCATGTCAGGAACAATCAACCGGTATTTGGGATCGATCAGTGGGATTACGTATTTCCATGAGGACCACCCCTCCGGCAGCCCGTGCAGGAAAAGGACAACCGGCCCGTCCTTCGGCCCCTCTTCTACATAGTGCCAGGCCAAGCCGTTGACCGTCACGTCGAACTGGTTGAACTGTGCGTCCACGGCATCGTGTTCCGCCTGGTGTTCCGCTCTGAATTTGGCATAGTAATCATCCAGCACGGCTGTCCTCACCGGACCTAATCCCAGGATGATCAGCAATATTGCAGCTACTATCGCTCCGGTAATTGCCCACGCCCTCTTCACATTATTTCTTTTCGCAGCTTTCCGTGTTGTTACATTCATTGTCGTCTCCTCAACATCAATGCCGTGTCAGCCGTCATGTTTGGGATGCCATACGTTAGACAGGATGCCCCGGACAATTACAGTAACGATCACAATTAATCCGCCTATAAACGCCCATAGCCCCGGTCTTTCTCCGAGCACCAGGAAGACCCATGTGGGGTTCAGTATCGGTTCAATCGTGGAGGTCAGCACGGCCTCAAGCGCCGTAATGTGTTTTATTGCAACCGAATATAAGACGTAAGGGATACCGAGCTGGACCACTCCAAGTAATAAAATGCCGATCCAGCCGGACATATCAGGCGGCTGGACAAATGTAAAGGGGACCCCGATGATTGCGGTAAGGATGTTCCCCAGTAATATCATTTCAAGAGGGGATTCCTCCTTTTGCATCCTCGCAAAAATAAATACAAAACCGAAGCTTATTCCGGCAATTAATCCGAAAATGTTGCCCATTAAGCCGCCTGCGGAAAGGTTATCCATGAAAAATAGGACCATCCCGCCGAATATGAATACTATGGCTATCACATCGAGGCGCCGGGTCTTTTCCTTCAGCAGCCACATCCCCAGCACGCTTATGATCAGCAGTTGAGAAATATATTGGAGCAAAATGGCGTTGGCAGCCGTTGTGAATTTGGTGGCCAGCACGAACATGATAACGGTGCTGGAAAATGATATTGCTCCGGCAATTTGCGGAAAGGACCACGTGAAATGGGGTTTGCGTATCAAAAGCAGGATGAAAACGGTTGCGATGGCGCTTCTGAGCCCTGATATCGCCAGGGGATGGCAGTCAACCATTTTAATTAATAGTCCGCCGAGGCTCCAGAGCAGCGCGGTCAGCACCATTAGGAGCGTTGCGTATTTCTCGCCTATATGATATCTATCCGACAATATGTTTTTCATTGGGAAGTACATTATCCTTGAGTGGAAAAATAAGTGCAAACAAGGTCATCGGCGTAGTTTTCCCCTTTGTGAGGGCCTTTGGCGCCGCCGCTTTGCTGCCGGCGATAAAGAATAGTCACTTCTTTCACTGACTTCAAAACTCGCACGATGTATGATAAACTTTTCCGTGCCTATCATATATGCGTTGAGTGGTACTAGCTGTGCAGGTTTAAATTGTGCATTATCGAACAATACTACGTTGAAATAAGAGGTGTTCCTGCTGGTGGCAGAAGAAAGTAATGATTTTTCCAAAGGGGGTATTTATCTGATGGCAGACGACCTGATTAATTTAATAGCGGATTTGAAGGAACAGGAAGCACTGACGATAGTTAAGAGGAGGCTGGATGTCGGCGAAGATCCCTTATTAATTCTCGATGACAGCCGCAAAGCCATGGAAATTGTGGGCAAGCGCTTCGCTGCCAACGAATATTTTATCCCTGAGCTGGTATATTCCGGCGAGATTGCCAAAGAAATAGCAGAACTGGTTAGACCAAAGCTGGTCAAAGGGCAGGACATCAAGCGGCTGGGCAAGGTCATCATAGGCACAGTATCCGGTGATATACATGATATCGGCAAGAACATCGTCTCTTTCATGCTCGACATCGCCGGTTTTGAAGTTTACGATATAGGTATCGACCAACCACCTCAGAGTTTCATCGACAAAATTCAGCAGACCGGCGCCGGCGTCGTGGGATTAAGCGGCCTCCTGACGCTCGCCTTCGATTCTATGAAAGTGACTGTTGACGCTATTAAAGATGCTGGGCTGCGTGATAACGTGAAAATCATGATTGGCGGCGGCCAGATGAACGATGAGATCAGGAAGTATACCGGCGCCGATGCTTATGGAGAGGATGCTATGGCAGGTGTAACCCTGGCCAAAAAGTGGATTGGGATTAAATGAAAGCACGACACCAGGGGAGGCGATAATGATGGAAACCAATACTGATAAGACAAAAGAAAAACTGGACCTGTGGTGCTCCGCGCCGGATGTAACGTTTGACACCCCGCAGGCGGAGCAGGATTACAGGAAAAGGTCCCGTAGGATCTCAGATGCTATTCAGCTTAAAATACCTGACCGTGTGCCGATCACACCCCTGGTGACATTCTTTCCTGCCAACTATGCCGGCGTGACGGCACAGGATGTAATGTATGACCACGATATAGCCTACGAAGCCTTCAAGAAAGTGGCGCTGGACTTTCAATGGGATACGGCTATGAACCATTTAAATACCCTGTCCGGGCCTATGTTAGAGGAGCTGGACTATAAACAGCTTAAATGGCCAGGGCATGGCGTACCCGCCAACCGCAGCTACCAGTTTGTGGAAGAGGAATACATGAAGGCCAACGAATATGACATCTTCCTTAACGACCCCTCCGATTTCATGATCAGGACCTATCTTCCCCGCATTTGCGGCACATTAGCGCCGTTCCAGTTGATGCCGCCGCTGACCATGGTATTCCCGTACTATGTGGGTGTTATGATGATGATGGCCGGGGTGGTATTAAGCGGCTCGGCCTCCGCCTTCGAATCTATCATCAAGGCGCAGGAAAAATTTATTAATCTCGCCGTAAGTACCAGCATCTTTAATGGCGAGATGCAAGCGCTGGGCTTCCCTATCATGATGGGCGGAACTACACAGGCGCCGTTTGATACCCTCGGCGATTCCCTCAGGGGCACACAGGGCATAATGCTGGATATGTACCGCCAGCCTGATAATCTGCTTAAGGCGCTGGATAAACTACTGCCGACCGCTATCCAGATGGGGATTGCTTCCAGCGCCACGTCACTGAGTCCCGTGGTATTTATACCGCTACACAAGGGGCCCATGGGCTTCATGTCGCTGGAACAGTTTAAGAAATTTTACTGGCCTACCCTGCACAAGCTCATGCTGGCATTGATCAAGCAGGGTTTGGTACCCATGCCGTGTTTCGAAGCGGATTATACCGACCGGCTGGATATAATCAAGGATATTCCTGCAGGCAAGGCTATTTACTGGTTTGAGAAGACCGACATTTTCAAAGCGAAAGAGGTACTGGGCGATCGTGTTTGCATCAGGGGTAATGTCCCTTCATCAATCATGTGCACAGGAACGCCCGAACAGGTCAGGCAGTACTGTAAAAAGCTGATCGATATCGTCGGCAAGAACGGGGGCCTGATTGTAGATGGTGATGTCGGCATCCCTGACGAGGCAAAAGTGGAAAACGTCAGGGCGATGACGGATTTCGTTAAAGAGTTTGGTGTTTACAGGTAAAAGTGGGATGCTTTACTGGTATAATTAGGACTGTTAAAAGGAGGAGGTCTCAAATGGAGTGGCAGCAGTTAATTATTGACAGGTTCAAAGGGTCCACGGATACGCTGGACAAGGCATTAGCCAATTTGTCGCAGGACGATTTGAATAAAATGCCCGGGCCTGATTCGAACAGTATCGGCTGGGTTGCCTGGCATCTATCCAGGATTCAGGACAGGGCCATTTCCCGCATGTCCGGCCAGGAGCAGGTCTGGATCAAACAAGGCTGGTATACGAAATTTAAACGTTCCGCTAATCCCGAGGATACCGGGTTTAAACATACTCCGCAGGATCTGGCCGCCTTTAAGTCCCCGGATGTTGCAACTTTGTTGGCATACAACCACGCAGTCCTTGAGCGGACCGAAAAATTCGTCGCCGGTCTCTCAACTCAGGATTTAGACAAAAAGGCGGACCATCCTGTATTCACAACAATCGGATCATGGCTGGGCACTATTTTCGCAGATGTCCTTCAACATGCCGGCCAGGTTGCCTATCTGCGTGGCCTATTGAAGGGTAAGGGCTGGTCGGACGTATAGCTCTCAGCGTGAGACCGTCAGCGATTTCAATTCTTTGTAATCGGGGTCGCGGAATGTCAGCGTGGCAGTGTCCTGCGACACGGTAACGTCCATAAAGGCACGCTGATTTGCCATGTACCAGATGCTGGCCGGTGAAATATACGTCCTCTCGGGATC
>JBEKCL010000173.1:0-7074 GCA_050014895.1 Dehalococcoidia bacterium | reverse complement strand
CTATTGAACTGACCGGTGAACTTAAAGTTGGCGACAAGATCCATATCAAAGGACACACAACTGATCTAGAAATGGCAATCGATTCAATGCAAATACACAATCAAAACGTACTTGTGGCAAAAGCAGGAGATGCCGTGGGTATCAAAGTACCGGACAAGGTGCGCCACGGTGACAAGGTGCTTAAAGTAGTTGACTAGCCTCTAAGCGCCGAAGCTCTTAATCAGGTTAGCCATTTCTATCGCACTATTTGCAGCTGCGAATCCCCTGTTGCCTTCTTTAGCCCCTGCCCGTTCAATAGCCTGCTCCAGATTATCTGACGTTATTATCCCCTGAATTACAGGAATTCCCGTATCCAGGCTTAATCGCGCAATTCCCTTATTAACTTCTGAAGCCACATATTCAAAATGAGGAGTGCCTCCTCGAATGACACACCCAAGGCATATTATGGCATTATATTTACCGGTTTCAATCATTTTCTTGGCAGCCAGGGGTATTTCTAGGCTACCCGGTGTCCAGGCTACATCGATGCCCTGCTCACTAACGCCGTGGCGCAGTAACGAATCCCTCGCGCCTTCAAGCAACCGCCCTGTAATTATTTCATTGAAGCGTGCAATCACGATTCCAAATTTCAGGCCCTTACCATCTAACATGCCTTGATAAATTTTCGACATCTAAAGTCCTCCTCCGATTAATGGCAACGAGACTAATCCTCAATAGTTAATATATGTTCCAGTTTCTCCTGTTTGGTTTTCAAGTAATTCCTGTTATATTCCGTTGGAGGGGATATAACCCGGATGCTTTCCACTACCTTTAACCCGTAACTTTCAAGGCCAATAATTTTCTTAGGATTATTGGTAAGCAGACGTATATCGTGCAATCCAAGATCGGCCAGTATTTGTGCACCGATACCATAATCCCTCAAATCAGGCGCAAAGCCCAAGGCAAGATTGGCTTCAACGGTATCCATACCCTGGTCCTGTAACTCATACGCCTTCAATTTATTATGTAACCCTATGCCTCTTCCTTCCTGGCGCATATACAGAAATACTCCGCGCCCTTCATTACCAATCATCTTCATACACATCTGAACCTGGTCTCCACAGTCGCAACGCAGACTACCAAACACGTCACCCGTAAGACATTCACTATGTACCCTGACCAGCACAGGTTTATCAGTAGTCACATCACCTATAACCAAGGCAACATGTTCATCCGTATCAACATTGCTCTTGTATGCCATAACCGTAAAATCACCGTATATGGACGGCAACTTGGCTTCTGCGACCTTCTGGACCAGCTTTTCAGCACGTCTTCGATACGCAATTAAATCAGCGATACTAGCGATTTTGATACCAAGTTTCTGTGCGAGCTCCTCCAATGTAGGCAACCGTGCCATCGAGCCATCTTCATTCAGTATCTCGCAGATAACTCCAGCAGGATAAAATCCGGCCATTTTCGCCAGGTCCACAATAGCTTCAGTATGCCCGGCACGTACAAGCACACCACCTTCCTTGGCCCGTAAAGGAAACATATGGCCAGGCCGAGCAATATCTTCAGGTTTTGTCCTGGGGTCTATTACCGCTTTAACGGTCGTTGACCGGTCGTGGGCAGATATTCCACTGGTGGTTTTGTTCTTTGCCTCAATTGAAACCGCAAAAGCAGTGGTGAACTTGGATGTATTGTCCTGTACCATAGGAGGTACATGGAGCTCATCAAGTCTCTTGCTGATTATGGGCATGCAGACAAGACCACGAGCGTTAGTGACCATAAAGTTGATAGCTTCAGGAGTAACTTTCTCAGCTGCAATAGCAAGGTCACCCTCGTTCTCGCGATTTTCATCGTCGACAATAATGATATATCTGCCGGCCTTTATTTCTTCAATAATTTCCGGGATCGGTGATAAAGCCATCTATTTACCTCGCTTTCAGGTAATCATATTTATTTAATAAGCTAATTATACCTTCTTGTTTATTGGGATGGTAAAATTTTTCAATATATTTGGCTATTATGTCAACTTCCAAGTTGACCGTATCGCCCTGTTTTAACATTCCCAGGTTAGTATTCTTCCTGGTATGTGTCACCAGTGAAACAGAAAAATGCTGTGAATTATTGTCTATAACTGTAAGGCTTACCCCGTTAACAGCTATAAAACCTTTTTTCACGATATATTTCAGCACATCAGGCAAAGCGCTAATAGTTGCAATTAGAGCTTCCGCTTCAGGTGAAATAGAATCCACTTTTCCCGTGGCATCAATATGTCCCTGAACAAAATGGCCTCCGAACCTTCCCTGCACTGACACTGCACGTTCAAGGTTTACCTTATCGCCAACCTTCATCGCCCCGATATTCGTCAATTTTCTGGTTTCCGGCATGATCTCAACAGCAAAACTGACCTTATCAATAAAGATCACTGTAAGGCAAGCCCCATTGACCGCAATACTATCTCCAATTTTCGTGCTACCCAGTACTGTGCCAGCCTGGATCGACAGACTGTCCTTTTTAATCCCTTTAACAGTCCCAATTTCTTCTACTATACCAGTGAACATCCCTTCCATCCTACAGGTAACCGCTTATCAGGAACTCATCGTTAAACTGCGCAACTTTAACTTTCTTGAGTTTCAGGGCATCCTTCACCTCTTTAACCCCGACACCGCTGACCGCAGTTTTCGCACCCTCACCACCGATTATTATCGGAGCAATAAACGCAAATACCTTATCTATAAGATGGTTGTCAAAAAAGGCACCTAACAGCTTGCTGCCACCTTCCACCATTACAGTAGTAATCTCTTTCTCTCCCAGCAATTTGAGCAACTCAGCAAGATTTATCACACCATCTTTAGATTTTAATAACATGTACTCAGTACCTGACCGCCCAACCTTGCATTTTTCCCTGTTATTATAGTTATCCGCCATAGCCACCAGCGTTTTACCCGGCTCAGAAAAAATCCGCGCGTCTGTAGGCACCCTTCCCTTGCCATCAACTATTACCCGGGTCGGCTGCAGTTTTGATCGACCGCCCCTGCCGCTATGGCCACGCGCAGTGAGTTGAGGATCATCCAGTATTACAGTATTAGCACCTACCATAATAGCGTCAACGATATGTCTCTGGCTAAGAGCGTAATTTCTAACCTCATCGCTGGTAATCCACTTCGAATCGCCAGTCCGTGTAGCTATCTTCCCATCCAGGCTCATGGCAAATTTGCCAATAACGAAGGGGATGCCCGTGGTGATGTATTTAAAATACCCCTCGTTTATCTCTCTTGCCTTATCTTCATATTCCCCGATATAGGTTTTTATACCGGCCTGCTCCAATTGTTGAATCCCTTTTCCGGATACAAGTGGATTAGGATCAATCGTGGCAACATGAACTTCGGAAATTCCTGCATTAATAACCGCATCGGTGCACGGCGGTGTTTTCCCCTGGTGACAGCAGGGTTCAAGTGTAACATACATACTTGCACCCCTTGCCATTTCACCCGCCTGATTCAATGCCATGATTTCAGCATGTTCCAGACCAGGTTGCTGAGTATGGCCCAAACCTACTACTATTCCATCCCGCACTATAACAGCCCCAACCGCCGGATTTGGGCTAGTATAACCTAATGCCAACTCAGCCAGCGAAAGGGAATAGGCCATAAAATCAAGTGGTCGGCTCAGCATATTTGCGTTAATCTGTCTTGCTTTTGGATCAACTGAAGAAACTATGGCAGAAGCAGTTTCCATACGTAGGACCGCATAATAAATTTTTACGGTCCAAACCTGAATTCATTTTAACATCCTGCCAGTTCATTTAGCAAAAAGAGGCTGGCTATTTTAAAATAACAAAATAGCCAGCCTTGCAGGTTGACTGATGAGTTTAGTCTATTTGATATACCAGCTGCACGGTTGATTGGAATTCCAACTCTCCGGCGCTGATGGCCGTGGGAGCAGGGACGGCGCCCGCTACGTCGCTCATCTTCACATAGCTGTTCTGAACGACCGGAACGTAAGGAGTGCCTTCACTTATATATATCAATTTGCCCAGCTTGGTGCCAGCATCCTGAGACATCTGTTTTGCTTTATCAGTTGCATTCTGGATAGCTTTTTCACGCGCAATTTTAAACAAAGGCGAAGGATCATCGACCATAAAACTTATGCCATTTACCCTGATCAGATCTCCGCCAGCCTCGGCAGCTTTGTCAATAATTGTTCCGGCTTTTCCCATGTCCCTGATCTTGACGGTAACGATATTAGAAACCTGATATCCGATGACCACATTCGTATTCTGTTTCTCGTCCCAACGAGTCTGTTGTTCAATGTTGAATTGCGTTGTCTGAATATCCTTATCCGCAATTCCTGCATCTTTCAATACTTGCATAATGCCGTTCATGGCATCCACTGCTGCCTTCTGTGCCTGGGCTGCAGCCAGGACAACAAGTCTTGAGTCCTTGCTGATCGTGTCCCTCCATCCCTGGATATATGCCGCTGAGTTCTCAATGGTGGCGTGGGCAATGCCGGTGATACCGCACAGATAGGCAGCTCCCATCTCGGCTATGAGTTCTTCACGGGCGTAGTTCTTCGATCCGAAAGATGCAGATGTCGTGAGTGTTTCACGGTTAAGCCGGGAAGCTGTGCCTGTGGCATGGGTAAGCTCATGGTAGAGTGTGCTGAAATACTCTTCCTGGTTCACGAATGCGGCCTTGTTCGGCATCTTCACCAGGTCTTCAATAGGGTTGTAGCAGGCCTTGATAAACCCATGCTTTATCTCAGGTCTTCCCTGGAAGCCATTCACTATGGACTCGGCCTCTGTAATGGGGTCGGATTGAGACTCTTCCGTCTGCTCAGGGCTGGTTATTCCTTCGCACTGAAGGGCATTGAATACCCGGTAGTATTTCAAGAAAGGTATATTTTTCTTTTCCATCGCTCCTGTTACAGCGTTGAGCTCATCTACTTCCTTGAAGTTCCAGAAAACCACGATAGAGCTTTTCTCTCCCTTCTTGATATTTCCCCCGAGTGTCTTTGCTTGGTTGAACGTGAGCCAGTAAGGTGATGAATAGCTGGAAGCAAGGAGCAACCATACATTGATCCCTCGATACTTCTTGCCGGTCACCAGGTTACGGGGAAGCCGAATCTTGCTGGTCCAGGGTTTTCTCCAGGGGATGACACCATTGCCCAGGTGCGTCAGGATTTGTTCGGTCACGATCTCGAATACGTTTGCCATTAGTCTTTCCCTCCTCTAAAAATCAATTTTTTTTCAACCCGTTCACTCCTGACTCATGGGTTGAGAAAAAAT
The DNA here is from genome assembly GCA_050014895.1 of Dehalococcoidia bacterium. Classification (GTDB taxonomy): domain Bacteria; phylum Chloroflexota; class Dehalococcoidia; order GIF9; family UBA5629; genus JAFGLP01. The sequence continues at coordinate 1,802 of JBEKCL010000173.1, read as the reverse complement.
CGGAGATAAAAGACCGCGAAGCACCCTTATAGGGAGCCCCTGGAACGTTGCAAGCATCGTGACAACTGGTTCTTTGTTGGCGCGATGCTTATAAAGCGAGTGGAAGGGCTGGATGAATTAATGGATAAATGAACTAACCCGTAGCAAGCTTCAGGCGTCTAAACCAAAATGAGAGAAAATAAAATTCATGCAGAGGGATTGATCCCTTTATCAATAATGCAATTTACGCGCATAATAACAGTATAATATGAATTATATAGCATATATAAATTAATAATATGCGTTGACAATGGATTTGAAACAGTTTACTTTTTTAACATCTCCACAAGGAATGAGGAGGCTTTATGAAATGTCGCTTGTTGGCGATTACACTTGTTGCTTTTCTGGCCCCATCCATGCTGTTAGCCGCAGGAAGCGGTATGCCCTGGGAAGGACCTCTCGATCAAATCCTGAATTCTCTCACAGGCCCCTGGCTTCGGTTTGGAAGCGTTGTGGCGATTATGGCCGTTGGCTTCATGCTGGCCTTCGGAGAGACCGGAGGGATATTGAAGAGGGCACTGCAGGCAGTGCTCGGTCTTTCTGTGGCTTGCGCCGCAACCGGGTGGGGGCTTTCATTCTTCGGGTTCAACGGGGGCTTGGGATTCTGAAGTCATGAAGATCCCAATCCACCGAGGTCTCATTGAAAGGAACATGATTGCCGGAGTGCCCCGGACAGTAGCGATCCTGGGGGGAACGTTAGGCGGCGCTCTGGTGCTGGGCATGCAGAATGCCTGGATGATACTGGTTCTTATACCCATTTATGTTATAATTGTTTTGCTATACAGATCAGATCCATACCTCCTTGAAATATTGGTCTCTCATGTCAATGAAGACGACTACTTAGAGCCATAGCTTTTAAAGCTATAGCGACAGCTTTGTTTACTGCCCATGGATTGGGCGGGGGAGGTAGTGGTGCTGCATCTTAAGGAGTACAGAGAAACACCGAACAAACTGGCTCACAGGCTTCCCTGGGCGATGCTCATGGCTCCCGGAGTAGTCCTCAATAAGACAGGCTCCTTTCAGGCAACAATCATATTCAATGGCTCGGATCTTTACTCTTCGACAGAAGAGGAGCTCGATGCGGTCGCCGCACAGGTAAACAACGCATTGATGCGCCTTCCTTCACCTTGGGCTTACTTCATTGAGGTTCAAAGACGGAAGTATAACTATTACCCTTATTCCGAGTTTCCGAATCCGGCAAGCTGCCTGGTGGATGATGAGCGGAAGCGGATCTTCCTTGAGGACGGACACCATTTCACAAGCACGTACTACCTGACCTTCACGTACATGGCACCCTCGGAACAATCCCAGAAGATTATTAACAAGTTCATAGATCAGCAGAAGATAGATTACACCAAGCACCTGGAATACTTCCAGGATGAGGTAAGGAAGATCGTCGATATCCTGAAAACCATCTTCCCCTATGTAGAATATCTCGATGACGATGCGACACTCACCTATCTCCACTCCTGCATTTCAACCAAGCATCATCCGGTGAAGACACCGAAGACACCTGTCTTTCTGGATTATCTTCTTCCTGACGAACTCCTGATAGGAGGCTTTCAGCCCAAGCTCGGTGAATCATTTCTCAAGGTCATTTCAATCGATGGGTTTCCCTTGGAGTCCGATCCTCAAGTGTTGAAAGATCTGGATGGACTCGGGTGTGAATACCGCTGGTCTACACGGTTCATATGCCTGTCAAAGAATGAGGCCATCAGCGAACTGAAAAAGTATTCAAAACAGTGGTTCTCCAAGAAGCGCTC
>JBEKCL010000172.1:0-7208 GCA_050014895.1 Dehalococcoidia bacterium | reverse complement strand
GTACCGCAATCCTGGCATATGGCAAGCTGCTCAGATTGGGCGAGTCTTGCATTCTTGATAATTTGTTCAAGCGCCTGCCTGCCCACAGGGGATTTCTCGGTTTTAAAGGCTCGATTAAGGGCATTAACAACATCTTCAGGCAAAGAATAGTTGGCATCCCGGCATAAGCGGGTGACTTCTTTTGTGATCCTGTTAACGTTGATTTCTCTCAATTCAATTGTCTTGCCTCTGTAATATAGAACGGCTGAACAACCTGAATATGCATGGGGTCCGCTACTTGGCCGTATTTGTACGACTTTTACGTTTTACCCTGGTTGACTGCTTTATTTGCGGCTTTGCGCTTTTTTCCCTTTCGTGCAAAATACCCAGGGCGGCGTCCTGGACCTTCCTGATATATTCTTCCAGGGTATAACGTTTTCTCAAATGCCAGCGTTTCAGACACCACATATGTTCCAGCATTGTAATATGATAGGCGGCCAGTCCGGGGTCGCTAGTGGTGAACTCTCCCTTCCTGCATCCTCCTTCGATTATCTTAGTCAACAGTTCGATGGACTCATATTCCATCTCTATTACCTGGTCGAGATGCTCACGGCTCATGGTACCGGACTCACGGTACCAGAACAGCATCATGTCCTGGATGGAATCTTGGCCAATAAGGGCTTCCCGTATTTTCATTTTCAGCGCCCTGGTATAGGATATACGCGGGAGTCGCCCGCTTATTTCTTTATCATAGGTCCTGAACGACTCTGTCGTCATTTCCACAAACAGGTTAAAAAACCCTTCTTTTGACTTTATATAGTAGTAGAGATTGCCCTGGCTGATCCCACAGGCTTCAGCTATCTGACGGGTTGTAGTCTGGGCATACCCGTTCTTGAAAAACAGTCCAGCAGCAGTTATTACAATTTGCTGCAAGCGTTCGTCCTTATGGTCCCTTTTACTCAGCTTTTTTATCTTTTTTCTGGCGCACATGTGATTACCTTGATCCTTTTCATTAATTTGTTAGTTGACTTTAAAAACCGTATGACGCAGCCAATCGTTCGAATGTTCGAGGAAATCCGTGCGGTAATGCGCACCGCGGCTTTCTTCCCTGAGCAAGGCGGCTTCTGCGACTAGACGGGCGTTTATGACAAGTGCGTTCAATTCGTAAGAGGGACGGTCAGTAGGTTGGGGTAGCCCATTCTGCCATGCGGATAAAATACCTGCCGCTAGTTTAAGTCCTTTTCCTGAGCGAACAATGCTGACCTCATCCCACATTAAAGATTGCAAATTGGGAAGATTCAGCAAGGGGACGCTTTCAGTGGCCGCAGCGGCGGACAAACGGTGGCAGTCTGGGTCAGAAGTCACCGGGGTTGAAGGGCTGTTATTAGACATCTGCGTTTTTTCTATGATGCGTTTAGCGAAAACAACAACTTCCAGCAAGGAATTTGAGGCGAGCCTGTTTGCGCCGTGTACTCCTGTGCAGGCTGTCTCTCCAGCGGCGAACAGGCCGCTGATATTTGTTTCTCCCCACGTATTGACCTTGACCCCACCCATTAAAAAATGGGCGGCCGGAGCTACCGGGATAAGCCCCTTGCAGATATCCAGGCCATGATCAAGGCAGAACCGGTAAATGTGGGGGAACCTGGTGGTAACAGTGACAGGCGCTATGTGGGTGACATCCAGAAATACGCGGTCGCTGCCTGTTTTTCTCATTTCAAATAGTATGCTGCGGGCGACAATGTCCCTGGGAGCCAGCTCGCCTTCGGGAGCGTAATCCGGCATGAAGCGGTAGCCATCGACGTTGCGAAGGATACCTCCTTCACCCCTGACCGCCTCACTGATCAAGAAAGGTGATACGCCAGGCAGGCGAAGCGCTGTAGGGTGGAACTGGAAGAACTCCATATCGGTGATTTCGGCCCCGGCTCGGTAAGCCAGCGCGATGCCGTCTCCCGTTGCCGTGTCTGAATTGGTTGTATATTTATACAGACGGCCTGATCCACCGGATGCCAGGATAATATAGCGGCAGCCGTATTCTTCGCTAAGGCCGCTGCGAAAATCCGTTGCTTTGATACCTTTAACCTGGCCATTATCAATCACAATTTCCGTTGCCAGGCAGTATTCAAGAACATTGATGCCGGATATCAAGACCTGTTCGCTTAACGTGGACTCGATATACTCACCGGTGGCGTCCCCTCCTGCATGCACAATACGCGGCACACTATGCGCTGCTTCCTTGGTAAGGGCGATCTCTCCTTCCAATGTGTCGAACGGCACGCCGAACCTGATCAGGTCAGATATACGGTCGGGAGCTTCAGTTGTTAGTATTTTTACTGCTTCAGGGTTACATAAGCCGGCGCCTGCTTTGATTGTATCGTTGTAATGGAGCTCGGCGGAGTCATTTTTACCTATAGCAGCAGCAATACCGCCTTGTGCATATCGTGTATTACAGTCCTCTATACCGCCCTTTGTGATTATCAGTACGCTGCCATAGTCTTTAGCTAACAGCGCACTGTACAGTCCGGCGATTCCGCTTCCAACTATGATATAGTCGTAGTGTTTCATTTGGTCAAGTCCAAGTCAAAATGCTCCAATATCGAACCATATTATATCATTGGTGGCCAGTGGTATAATTGGGGTCAATTATATCAATCGTGCGACAAAATTACACTGAGGGCATTTCGTAATCAACGATTTACTGAGAGCGGTTTTATAATCCGGGGAAATGTAATCTTAAGTCTTGATAAGGACGGATAATAATATGGCTAAGCTGGAATTAAAACAGGAAGACGGGATAGCCATCATAATAATGGATGAGGATGATAATAGACTTACCCTGGGGATGTGTACCAGTCTGATGGATATGCTGGATAAGATAGAGAAAGAGACAGAAGCCGTAACACTGGTAGTGGCTTCCGGACATGATAGAATATGGTGTAATGGGTTTGATACGGACTGGATCAGCGCCTGCAAGGCGGAAAACAATTTAGAGCCAGTCAAGCAATTCCTGTCCATAGACCTTGAACTCCGTAAACGGTTGCTAACTTATCCTCTTATCACCATCGCTGCTATAAACGGCCATGTCTTTGGAGGTGGAGCGGTCTTCAGTATGTGCTTCGATTTCCGCATTATGAGGTTGGACAGGGGCTTCTTCTGCATTCCAGCTATAGATAGGGATTTTCCGATGTTGCCTGGAACCGGAACCTTGCTGCAAAGTGTTATGCCCATGTATATGGTAGAGGATGCGGTACTTACAGGCAGACGGTTCACCGGCGCAGAGTGCGCGGCAAATCATGTCGTTGTTAACGCGTATAACAACGATGAACTTATGGAGAAGGTCATGGCCTTTGCGAAGGGGCTGAAGAAGGGAAGGTGGATAGTTAGTGAGATGAAAAAAGTAATAAACAGCCGCACCTTGAAGCTGATGGAAGAAGATATGAGGTATATAGAAAAAGGGGAGCTCAGGGTCTAGTCCGGGGGTTAACATTGAAAGACCTATAAGGTCCGTGCAAACGGGGTCTAATATTTTCACCAGAGGTCATTTATTAGAATTTCAATAATAGCTTACGTCCTGCATATACGACCTGGAAGTAGTATAATCGGCCAATATGACCAGTTGTTTGCGGAAGCTATTGATATGGGCAGTCGTATCAGTAGCTTTGATGCTTGCTTGTGTTCCTGCTCCCTCTAAAATAATTGAGGTTCAGCCGGTCGCGACTCAGAAATCAAATATTGATGAAGTTAGTAATGCAGCCGGGGCATCCGGCAGCAGTCGCATCGAAGCGGAAGTGACGAGAGTGATAGACGGGGATACTATAGAAGTGAATATCAAGGGAGTGCGATACAAGCTACGTTACATCGGCATGGATACTCTGGAACTGGATAGTATCGATACTAATACCAGGAATATTGCCATGAAGGCGGCGGATATAAACGGCGAAATGGTTGGACACAAAACAGTCGAGATTGAGAAAGACGTGTCTGAGACGGACCGGTACGGCAGACTGCTGAGGTATGTTTATGCCGGGGGATTTATGGTTAATGCGGAACTGGTAAAGTCCGGGTATGCACAGGCAGTATCTTATCCTCCCGATATCAAATACCGAAGCTTATTCAGTTCTCTACAGGAGGGAGCCAGGGCTTCAAAGGTGGGTATGTGGGGTTCATCCGGTTATTATTCAGCGCCGAAGCCGACAGAGAAAGGCATATATGTAGGTAGTAAGATAAGTAATAAATACCATTATCCATCATGCATTTGGGCACAGCAAATATCTGCTGATAACGAAATATGGTTCTCTTCCAGCGAAGAAGCGAAGTCCGGTGGTTATATACCGTGCAAGGTTTGTAGTCCGCCTCAATGATTTCAGACAAATAGCGGGCATCAAGGTTTAACCTTGATGCCCGCTGATAGAAATGAAACTAGGTTTTGAAAGTAAGGTTAAGGGCGCCGGCAAGTTCGACAGAATCGCCGTTTGCTATGGTATGCTTGCCCGTTCCCCTGATCTCGGACCCGTTCAACTTGGTGCCGTTAGTGCTGTTGAGATCCTCTATTTGATACTGGCTATTTTCATAGGTCACCGTGATATGCTTTCTGGAGATCAGTTCTGCTTTATCCGGTGATATCAGTGCCTGGAAATCCTTACGGCCCAGTGGCTGGCCTGTGACCGGCATGGTAGTACCCCCTGGTGATACGAATTTGGCGGGAAGGCCGGCTTCAACTGGCGTGGTCACCGGTGAACTGGTGGCGGCCTGAGTGGCTGCGGGTGCAGTAGCTGGAGCTGTGTAGGCTGCCCCGGTGGTTGAATGGCTACCGGCGCGAGCTGTGGCAGGTTTCCTGACAAGCAGGGTAATAATAACAGCAGCTGCTATCGCCAGCAGCCCTATCAGTACTGCATACATAAGCCACAGGTTAACTGCTGTGGTGCTGCCATTGCTGTTAACTCCGCTGGTATTGACCGTGGCGCCCGTGGTGCCTGTGGTAATGGTCCCTGTTCCGACAGTACTGGGGGCTATGGAGCTCCCGGTACCATAAGTGTCATAGGGACTATATGAGGCAACATATGGCGCTACTGTTACAGTCGTGCTGGCACTGACAGCGCCCTGGTTATTCGTGGCTGTCAAAGTATATGTGGTTGTATATGTTGGGATCACGGCAAAAGAGCCCGTGCTGGCAACAGATCCAACGGACGGAGAGATGCTGATTAAGTCAGCATTGCTGGCGTTCCATGATAACGTCGCCAACTGGCCTGACTGGATGTAATTGGGACTGGCGGTGAACGAGCTGATAACCGGCGCATAATAGACCGGCTGAGGCTGTTGATATTCACTCACCGAAGGATAACTATAAGTGTTTGACCAGGGATAATTCCCCGACCAGGAATAGTATGAGTTAGGCCACGTCACTCCTGGATAGTATCCATTATTAGGCCACGTGCCGTGATGTGGGGTACCATTATCAGAAGGCCCATAACCTGCTCTATCTTGCGGTGTGTATGACGGTGTATATGACGATGTGTATGATGGTGTGTATGACGAAGTAGAAGATGGCGCCCTTATAATTCCTGGTAACGGCATCCCATTCACTGACGGTTGTAGCGGCGACGGCAACGATATCCCAAATGTGGGCGTAGTCGCAGAAGCAGACGTTGTAGTAGTGGCCGGCGCCGGTGGGGGTGGAGGGGGATCTGCCGGCAGACTGCCCCCTGCCGTCGAAGAATTGTCCGACTGATATGTATAAATGGCATACCTGGCCGATGTTGTGTTTGCGGAGGCGTAAGCGGATGCCGAGGGGGCAATAAGCGCCAATCCCATCAGCAAAGCTGCGATCGCAATAAATACTATATTTTTCGAATTCATTTTGAACCTCCTATTGAATTCTATGTTTTAAACGTGATACTCAATTTACCTGCCAACTCGATTACATCGCCGTTTTCAAGTGCATGCCTGCCGTTACCCTTGATATCAGATCCATTGAGGCTGGTACCGTTTGTGCTGCTGCGGTCCTCGATATAATAGCGATCGTTTTCATACCAGATGTTAACGTGTTGCCTGGAGATGAATGACCGTTTATCGGGCGCAAGGAATTTATCGAAATCCTGGCGTCCGAAGGAGCGGTTATTTCCTGCAAGCAACAATTCGCTACCATCCGGCATGGTGAGTTTGGCCGGGGGAGCCTCTACAGGCTGAGTGGAAGATGATTCAGAGGCAGCCACCGTTGCAGCCGGTGTCGTAGCAGTGCCGGCGGAAGCAGCGGCAGCGCGGGTCCCACCGCTTTGCTGAACTACAGCCGCTGTCTTTGGCCTGGTAACCAGCAGGGCGGTTATTACGATGGCTCCGAGTGCCAGCAGTCCTATCAACCCGTACAAAAGGTACGGCGGCTGCTCTACATTAACAGAGGCATAGGCTGTCTGTGTTGTCCCGTCTATATAAGTTGCAGTCATAGTGTAAGTTGTTGTCTTGTCCGGGATTACCTGTGTGCTGCCTGCCGAGCTGAATATACCGACTCCAGATATGGATACACTGGAGGCGGAAGGGGCATTCCAGGACAGGGTCGCCGACTGTCCGGCTTGTACTGTGGCCAAGCTGGTACTGAATGTGGGAGGGACCCTGGGTGTAACCGTGATTGCCGTTGAAGAGGTCACGGTGCTGCCCGAATTGCCGGTTGCGGTTAATATATAGGTTGTACTGCTACCCGGGTTAACGGTAGTTGAACCGGAAGTAGCTACCGCTCCTATCCCCGGTGTGATTGTTACGCTTGAGGCGTTGGAAGTAGTCCAGGTCAATGTTGCAGTCTGACCGAGATCAATCGTAGATGTATTTGAAGTGAACGAATTTACAACGGGCGGGTATACCGGCTGTGGCGTCGGGTCAGGGATGCCGTAATTGTAGTAACTCCTGTTATATGTGTAGCTCAGTGACCGGGTAGAAAAGTAACTGTCCGACTGGTACCAAATTTTCCATATATAACGTCCATTGGAGTCCCAGGCCCCTGCCTGGAAGGGCCCTATTCTCCATATGCCGGCAGAAGGCCTGTACCACCTGTATACAAGCCAGTGCCCGTAAGGCGATGAGCCGGAGGGGTAATATTCCCATAAATAGAGATAACCCGGCCCGTTTAAAGATACAACCAGGTAACATATTTCATTGCCTCGCAGTGTGGACAGCACCTGGCCGTTGCTGTTTACGAGGTAGGCATTTACGATTGATCCCGGAAGTCCGACCTGAACGCTGGG
>JBEKCL010000171.1:0-7279 GCA_050014895.1 Dehalococcoidia bacterium | reverse complement strand
GGAGGGCAACTTCACATAGCAGCGGCACCAGTAGTCATTGCGGCTGTGGGCACTAATCCTGAGCGCGTCATGATGTGCGGAGTTCCAGCTTACGCTGTAAATCTAGCTATCGCCATGGACCATATAACTCTCGCGGCGGTAGACGAGGGACTCGGAACCTGTTGGATCGGGGCCTTCTCGCAGGATAGGGCCAGAGAAATATTGAACGTTCCGGCGAGCTGCCGGATTGTCACCATGATGCCCCTAGGTTTCCCAAAGCAAACGGGAAGACCCAAAATACGAAAATTTCTCGATGAGATTGTATGCTACGAGTCATTCAAAGAATAGCCCCTGAGATGGACATGAAATCCATGGATGATACTTATTGGCTGGGCATCTATTCTTATTATACATTTCATCGGATTGTGTGACGGACAATTTGGATCAGGAGTCCTTTAGGGTGTTAAAACGAAACGACGATCATGTGTGTGACTTTTAAAGAAAAAGGCCGGGAATCATCGTCACGATAAAAAGGTCAGGAATTAGCAGTTTCGGAGGAAGCGCAACTATTATTGATCATAATATGCGTAATCAAATATTGGGATTGGCTGTCAATACATTGAAGCGATCGAGATGATAACAATTAATAGTAGCCTCAGTTTCCCGGCTTGATAATAAGCTCAATACGTACAAGATAACTTTTACCAATTGTTTTCTTTTAAAAAGCCGTTAAAAAGAAAAAGTCAGCCGTCTAGATTATGGTATAACTACCTTTTATCGGGCGAAGGCATACAAGCGTTTCAATTTGAGTGAAACCTGTCACGTTTTTTGAGACATGCTCTAAAAAATCAGATATCTCGGTGTTCCTTTTAAATACTGCAGTTGCAATTATCGGATATTTTCCCGTATAACACGAAAGTAATCTGATCTGCTCGTACTTTGCTAATGCTTTACTGACGCTGTCAATTTTATTGTATTCGGCATCTATCAAAAAGATAATAGGGAACATATAACCGGTTCTTTCTGCATCGACTGTGCCGATGACATGTAATATTCCTCTTTTTTTCAAGTCACGGATTCTGCGTCTTACAGATGTGGCACTAATACCCAATTTTTTACCAAGTTCCAGACTGCTCTGGTCAGCATCTTCTTCAAGGCAATGAAGAAGCTTCTGGTTAATAATGTCTATTTTGTCCATATCTTTGTTCATAACGAACATAAATATATCATAAAGCGGCCTGAAATTCCAACATTATGACCAAAAACATTGACATTTGTCTAGCTACAGTTAGAATAGTCCGAAGGAAATAGTGTGATTATCAAATAAACAGATTGAAAGCTCTACTAAATAGATGATTACCAAGATATTGCCCGATTGTTATAGACTGGAGACACCATTGCCGATGGGAAGTCTTTTGCTCTCCGTCAATAGCTATTTAATTAAGGGAGCAAGCAGGTCACTCCTGGTGGACACAACGGTAGACTATCCTTCGTGTAGAGATTTATTTCTGTCTCATCTTAAAGAACTTAGCGTTGATATTGCTTCGACTGATATTTTTATAACTCATTTTCATATTGATCATTCCGGAATGGTGTCGGAGTTAGCAGCGGGAAAGTCAAAAATATTTTCAAGTCAAAAGGAAGCGTTTTCCGGTAATAAGAGACCCTGGGATCAGATGATGGAAGATACATTAATTTATGGATACCCGGACTCTGAACTCCGGAAGTTAAAGGAAAGAATTACCAGGCCAATTTGGCATGTGGATAATACGATAAAATATTCCATCTTGAATGAAGGTGATGAACTGGCCATAGGGGAATATATTTTCAAGTGCCTTGAAACGCCGGGCCATTCTGCAGGGCATATGTGCCTGTATGAACCAAACAAAAAAATACTTATTGCGGGTGACCACATTCTCCCCACAATCAGCCCTGTTATTTCAGTGTGGGCTAATGAGGTAGATGCGTTAGGAGTCTATTTTAATAGTTTGAACAAAACAGCCCAACTTAATATGGAAACTGTCTGGCCAGGACATGGCGATATCTTCACGGGCTGCAATGAGAGGATTGCACAGATAACCGGCCAACTGGAAAGCAGATTAGTAGAAACACTGAACTTATTAAAGCAGCGCGCGCAGACTGCATATGAACTTGCTTCTCAAGTAACCTGGAATATAACTGTTAGATGGGAAGTCCTTGATAGCTTCAATAAGCTTTTGGCCCTGGGTGAGGTGTTGGCTATCTTAAAGCATCTTGAGGGGAAAAAATTAGTGAGAAGCTTTAATGATAATGGGAAAATCAAGTACTGCTCCGAGTAGCGGATTACCAGATACCAGCAGTCACTGTCTTAGATAACTCAATTCAAACGGTTTATTTCAACTTACTCTCGTAATAGTCTGATAATAGATATCGCAATATAAATCATTGGAGCCGATTTTACTCAACTAATATTTGCATAAAATCGGCTCCGATTGACTAAATGTCTTTTCTTTTATTCAGCTATCGTAGACTATTAATAGGCCTCGGATAATAGTATCATAAGGGCCCCCGCGTCGGTCAGGGGACGCCCATTGTATATAACGGCTGAAGCCTCAAACTGAAGGGCGCACGCCATCAGTTCATCATCCGGAACGCCCACTTCGCTTAATTTCAAAGGAAGGCCTACCTTCTTCATCAGGGCTTCTACTGCATCCGCTGCCGCCAGGGACGCATCCTGGTCACTCATACCTTCGGTTATTATGCCGAGCGCCTCGGCAACTCTCGCACCTTTCTCCGGCACGCCTTCAGCATTAAACCGCATTACCTTGGGAAGCAGAATGCCGCAAACCTCTCCGTACGGTTTGGGTTGAAGGGTGACCACACCATGCGCTATGCCATGCGCCAGGCCGCCGTGGGCAATTGAAAAAGCCCGCCCCGCCATAGTAGCTGCAATCTGTAAGTTAAGCCTGGCCTTTTCATCTTTACGGTCTTTTGCCACCAGGGGCAGGTTTTTATTAATCAAACGTATAGCCTCCAGTGCAAGTCCGTCGCAGAAAGGATTGGACGCGATGCTTGTTACAGCCTCCACGGCATGCATCATGGCAGTCATGGCCGAAGAGAGTAGCCGGGCCTTGGGAAGAGATGCGGTGAAGACAGGGTCCAGCACGGCCGCATTAGGTGTGATCCGGTCATCTATCATAACGACTTTGCGCCCAAGGACATTGTTGGTTATTACCGCCTGATTGGTCACCTCACTTCCTGAGCCCGGTGCTGTCGGAACGGCTACATGCGGGACCTGCGGCCCGCGCAATAACATCGTATTTAAATGATCGGTTGCCTTACCGCCGTTTTTCAGTATTATACATACGACTTTGGCAGTATCGATAACGCTGCCACCGCCGACGCTGACAATGCAGTCCGCGTTAAGTTTGCGGGCTGCCCCGGCAGCTGCATCCACAGCTTCCAGGTCAGGATTAGATGGGATACGATCATACACGCCCGCATAAAGGTCATCAAGAGAGTTCTTTACAAGTTCCACAAGGCCTGCTTTCTTTACACCCTGATCAGTCAGGATGACCGCCCTGCGGCACCCAAGTTCTGCCACGGACTTATTAATAGAGGCCAGCGTTCCATGACCTGCAGTTACAACAGTGGGACAATCGTATGTAACATTTTCCAGCTTCATCTGCTCGTTAGAAAGCATCTGGAAAAGAATATTGGAATTGGGATCGGCGACGGCGCACACCTGGATTCTTTTTATCTGGGTATATATATTCAGGCCCTCAATGCCAAATTCACACCCCACGCCGGACTGTTTATATCCGCCAAAAGGAACTAAAGTACCAAGGCTGTGATAGTTATTGATAAACATAGTACCTGTACGGACGCTACGGGCGATGCGCTGGGCCCTGGATATGTTACGGGAGAATACACCGCCAGCGAGGCCATACATGGAGTCGTTGGCGATCGCAACGGCTTCTTCATCGCTGTCGTATTTTATTACGCAGACAACAGGGCCGAAGATCTCTTCCTGGGCAATACGCATTTTATTATTAACATTGGCAAAGATAGTGGGAGCAAAGTAAAAGCCGCCGTCAATACCATCGACATGTACACGTTTACCACCTGTAACTAGTTCTGCGCCCTCTTCCCTGCCAATCTTAACATAACGTTCAACTGTAGCCAGCTGTTCCTTGCTTACAAGCGGCCCTTGCTTGGTGTCCGGCTCCAGCTGGTACCCAACCTTCAAAGACTCAGCCCGTTTTTTCAGTTTGTCAAGGAACTCATCATAAATTTTTGATGAGACCAGTACACGTGTGCCCGATATACAGATCTGCCCCTGGTGCATGAAGGTGCCGGTGCAGGCTCCGGCTACGGCCAGATCTATATCGGCATCGTCCAGGATAATATTGGCAGATTTGCCTCCAAGTTCCAGGGTTACTTTCTTGATCGTATCTGAAGCGACTCTCATGATATGCCGGCCAACTTCGGTACTACCCGTTAAAGATATCTTGTCAACATCCGGATGACCACAGAGTACGTCGCCTATTTCTCCCCCGTGACCGGTTATTATATTTATAACACCTTTGGGGATACCTGAATCTTGTGCCGCCTGCGCCAGGATAAGGGAACTCAAAGGTGTATATGAAGCGGGTTTGAATACGATAGTGTTCCCCATCGCTATAGCAGGCGCTATCTTTCCAAATGCCATGGCTAAAGGAAAATTCCATGGGCCAATTCCAACGCATACGCCAAGAGGTTCCTTGCAGATAAGCTCCCGGCCTTTTATTAATGGCATCCCAGCAAATGGCAGCTCCTCCTGCCATTTATATTCGTAGGCTGCCATCCGCGCAAAGGTCCGTATCATTCCTGCACCGCTGCCGGGTGTACTCATGGCAAAGGCCGCAAGCTGTCCGGTATCCATTGCTTCGGCCGTACCCATTGTCCCGGCTCTCAGCTCAACCTGATCGGCGAAATCCTGCAGTAAAGCCATGCGGTCAACAGGTGTCATGCCGCTCCATTCGCCCTTGTCAAAGGCTGCCCGTGCAGCTGCTATTGCCTTCTCTGCATCAGCCTTTCCAGCCAGTGCCACTTCGGCGATTGGCTTTTCATTTCCTGGATCGATTGATTCGTATCTTTTCCCGCTCTCCGCATCCACGAATTCACCGTTGATAAATAACTTATAGTAATCCATTGGTAATCTCCTCCTAGCGTGATTTTATTTCGATTATGATGGAAAAATGTGATCAATATGCAGGTTACTTAATAGGATAGCTTTCCTGTTAATGCGACCGATTGTATTAAATATTGAAATGCAGGGGATTTAGTAAAAAAAGAGATGAACTGCCAGCTATCTAGCGAGCAAAGGTATATACATAAATTATTTAAATCTAAACAATTTTTCAATACAACTCTCCTTTCCAAACATGGGGGGCACCTGCGTTTCCGCTAGTACCTTCGAGGCTTTTTAAGCCTGCCGGCTTTGCACCATGCCTTTATCAAGGTTTAGGTATTAAGCTCGAAGAGACGATTATTCAACTATATATTCAAAGCTATTCTATAAACTACTCCATCAAATTCATAAAAACTTAATTTCGTGAATATATATCTTGTTTATGAGATTTTAAACACGGTTACCAGATCACCCATATCCAAAGCTCCCATACGTTCTTTGGATGGCTTGCCGGTCACTTCATTCCAATCGCGGATTTTGTAATATTCTGGAAGCATCTTGGCCATATTGGGAACGTTACCTTCTGTACGGCCTCCTTGAATAGGCCGCAATGCGATTTCGGGCAACTGGTCATCTTTGGGTGTCACTCCCAGCTTGCAAGTCATAGCACGCATCAGTTGAAAGATACGTTCGCCCGCCTTTACAAGCCCATCTAAATCCATATTCCAGCCCGTTGAGGCGTTTATCAAAGCCAACAAGGTTTCCGGTATTATCACGGCAGCGGCACAAAGTCCGAGGCAATCATTAAATCCAGATACATCCTGCATACGGGCAACCATAAAGGCCCTATCGTCTCCGAAGCGGTCACCTGGAATGATGTTAAGTTCGGTAATGCCCATGCCTTGATCTATTACAAAGCAGCCAGCTTTATTATGATCGGCGCCCCTGGATGCGGTGGCATAGACCAGCCCCATGCATGAGAAAGCCCTGTGGTCATGCATAGGAATTTCCAATCCTTTAACCTGCATGGACTCGCCGGGGCGGTTATATCTGGCTGCCATTCGTTTAGTCCCTTCCTGAATTATTTTACCGAAGCCCCTGTTCTGGCCTGTCTCATGTAAAAGCTCAAGTGCTGCGTCAATATCTCCCCATTTAAGCTCCAGCCCCCCTGTATCCTTGCTGTTAATAACGCCTTTCTCATACAGATAAAAGGCAAAGGCTGTGCTGACCCCGCTGCTGATACTGTCCATTCCGTACTCATTGAGCAAAGTATTAAAGTGGGTTATAGCGCCAATGTCATTTATCATCAACATCGGTCCCCATGCTGCCAGGGTTTCATATTCGGGTCCTTCTTCAGGCCTATCACACTTGAAGCGGCCTTCTTTAATATGAAGAACCTTACGGCATCTTATGGGACAGCCGAAACATCCAGTCGTGTCAACCTGGCAAGTCTCAGACTGTGTGGTTCCACTGATTTCTGCTATCTCTGAAATAGGCGGGGCCGTGAAATACTTCGCTGGGACATCACCGAATTCTGTACCTGAATCCACCCAGCCACACGTACCAAGCGCATGCAAATACTCGGAAATAAAGCCTCCCTTTACATCTTCCATAGTGCTGCGTGCGATTTCCTTGAATTTCTCAGGTTCTGCCAGAGGTATTTTTGCTTTCCCCCTTACAGCAATAGCCTTGAGATTCTTGGACCCCATTACACAGCCCATCCCAGCCCGGCCTGCACAATGACCGTTCTCGGTCATGATATTAGCGAACAGTACCTGATTCTCGCCCGCCTGGCCAATACAGGCCACCCTGGTGCGCTCGTCAGCATGTTCTTCCCTGATCGCACTGATGGTTTCACTGACCTTCTTACCCCAGAGGCCGGAAGCATCCCTGAGTTCAGGTTTACCGTCTTTAATGTAAAGGTAAACGGGTTTATCGGCCATCCCCTTGATGATGATGCCGTCATAGCCGGAGAAACGTAATTCAGTTCCGAAGTAACCGCCCGCATTGGCATCCCCGTAGAACGTAGTATAGGGAGATCGGGCGGCAACTATCCAGCGAGTTAAACTGGGGCCACCAGTCCCGGTAAGAAGGCCGGTCATGAATATAAGCACATTATCCGGTCCCGGGGGGTCGGTTTTTTCATCG
>JBEKCL010000170.1:0-7397 GCA_050014895.1 Dehalococcoidia bacterium | reverse complement strand
GATTTGAAATACGAGAAGGACGTGTCCAAAATGCTGGAGTACTGCAAGGAACTGGATAAGGCCAGCAAAATACCCTGGGTCATACTCAGCGCCGGAGTGGACTACGAGACTTTTAAAAAACAGGTAAACATCGCATGCAAGGCCGGGGCCTCGGGATTCCTGGGCGGCAGGGCCGTCTGGCAGGAAGCAATGGAGATAACGGACCGCGCTGACAGGACCGAGTTCTTCAAGACCATCGCTGCCAAGAGGCTGATGGAGCTGGCGCTGATTGCCGAGCATAACGGCAGGCCCTGGCACGAGAAGCTGGGTTTAGAATACAGGCACCTGACTAAACCTGGCAGTGATTGGTACATAAAATACTAGAAATACCAGGCATATATGATGAATGAATGTGCGCCGGCGGTTGCGCCGCGCAAGACTAAAATAATCTGCACTATAGGGCCCAGCAGCATTTCCCCTGCGATGGTAAATCAGCTTATCGTCTCGGGGATGAATGTTGCGCGCATCAACGCGTCGCATGGCACAATCGAAGAGCATGGCGAATACGTAGAGATACTGCGCGCAGAAGCCGAAAAACTCAAAGCCCCGCTGGCCATACTACTCGATCTACCCGGTCCCAAGGACCGCACTGGCAAGGTCAAGAAAGGCGGCGTCAAATTAAAGGAAGGCGCGGAGTTCATCCTGACCACGCGCGATATCCTGGGAGATGAAAACCAGGTATCGGTTGACCTGCCCGAGCTGCCGCACCATGTAAAGCTCGGCCAGGAGATATTCCTGGATGACGGCCTGATGAAACTGGAAGTCATATCCATCACCCACCGTGACGTGAGATGCAGGGTCATCACAGGCGGCAGGCTGTTCGACAACAAGGGCGTGACTGTTCCCGGCGTAACCTGGGACGTCGATTCGGTAACTGAAGAAGACTGGAAGAGCCTGGATTTCGCAGTCAAGCATGGGATCGACTTTGTAGGGCTGTCCTTTGTCAAGAAGGCTGCAGATATTATTGACGTGAAGAAATTCCTGCAGAAAAATAACTCCCCGGCCCAGATTATTGCCAAGATCGAGCGCAATGAAGCGCTGAATAATTTTGACTCTATACTGAAGGCAGCGGACGGCGTGATGGTCGCCAGGGGCGACCTGGGCGTGCAGATACCCATACAGAAAGTCCCCATTGTACAGAAGGAACTCATCCTCAAATGCAACCATGTAGGCAAGCCCGTGATCGTGGCTACGCAGATGCTGGAATCGATGGTTGATTCCCCCCTGCCCACACGCGCCGAAGCCACGGACGTCGCCAATGCCATCTTCGACGGGGCGGATGCCATTATGCTGTCCGAGGAGACGGCCATCGGCCATTACCCGGTTGAGACCGTCAAGATGATGTCGTTGATTGCCCTTGAGGCTGAAGCTGCCCTGCCCTATCAAGATTATCTTGCCAGCCGGGGCAAAGACCTCCTGCGGCTTACGGATGATGCTATCAGCTATGCTGCCTGTCACACAGCTCACCAGATGGGGGCCAAAGCGATTGTCGCTTATACAGCATCCGGCAGCACCGCACGCCGCGTCTCCAAATACAGGCCGGAGACCCCGATAATTGCGGTCACGGCCAACGAGACGACCCGGCGTCAGCTTTCCCTGTCATGGGGAGTTACCGCTTTGAAGATCAGCCAGCCAAAGGTGATACTCAGCATGTTTAAAGCGGCGGCCAGCGCCGCCAAGAAGTGCGGTTTTATGAAGCATGGCGACCTGGTTGTTGTAACCGCAGGCATACCCATGGGGAAGTCCGGCACCACCAATATGTTAAAAGTGGAGACGATATAGATGATAGCCACCGTAACGCTGAACCCTTCACTGGACAGGCATGTAGCGGTCGAGAACCTGGTGCTGGACGACACCAACCGCTGGGTCAGCATGAAGTACCAGCCGGGTGGCAAGGGCATCAATGTCTCCCGTGTTGTATACGAGTTGGGTGGGGATACGAAGGCGTACGGGTTCGTTGGAGGGGTTGACGGCGATGTTTTGAAGAAGCTGTTGAAAGGGCACAAAGTACCATGCGATTTTACATCGATAAAGAACGATATCAGGAGTAATTTTATTATCACCGACCTCAAGACCCATCGCCAGACCCGTATATCGGCGCCGGGCCCACAGGTTTCCAGCGGGGAGCTCAAGAAATTAATAGATAAGATCACGGGGATCAAGCCCAAACCGACGCACATGGTATTTGCGGGCAGCGTTCCGCCGGGTGTGCCGGGAGATATTTACTACGAATTGATAGTCAGGATGCAGGCCATGAGAATAGTGACCGTGCTCGATTCAGCCGACCAGTGGTTGAGGGAAGGCGTCAGGGCCAAACCGGACATTATCAAACCCAATGTCAGGGAAGCGCAGGGGTTGTTGGGCGTGGAGCTAAAGACCGAAGAAGATGTAATTTACGCCGTAAAGACTATAGTAAGCAGCGGCATCAAGATAGCCTGTATTTCAAGGGGCAGGGAAGGGATGATCATCGCCGATAAGGACCAGATTTATAAGGTAGTCCCCCCCGATGTGCAGGTGCTGAGCACAGTCGGCGCCGGTGATTCCACCGTGGCGGCATTGGTCCTCAAGCTCAGCCAGGGTGGCACGCTCGAAGAAGCCTCTCGCCACGCCGTTGCCGCCGGCACCGCCGCCACGCTCACCGCTGGAACGGAACTCTGCCACAAAGCCGATGTCGAAAGCCTGCTGCCGCAGGTGAAGGTGGAGAGGTTGTTGTTCTGAGACGTGTAACTGGTCGTCCAATCTAATTTATACTGAATAACTTACTATTAGGAAGAGTACCGGTCTTCGAAGTGTCAGCTTTATGAAAAGGCCATCTCTGTACATATCGAATTAATCCATTTCTGCCCGACGGCCTCTCTTGATCCATCGCAGGCCACTCTAACCTTTACCTCAACGGGGGAGCGTCAGGAAAAGCACAGTATGCTATTTAATCTTGTCGAATGGTACTTGAAGTAATAGCTCAGAGAAGACCATGTCTAGAAGGTCACGCATCATTGAAGTATATCCAGCAACGTGCTCCTCATAGAATTCCCTGTGCAGCATGAAAGCTTCATCATACTTTGCCACTGTGTCGTCAGCAATACCTAATGCAATCTCCATCTCCCACATATGATCTGCCTTTAAGCCCTGAATACCTTGTGAGGTATGATGAGCAATTGGATGTCTTACCTTGCCGAATAAATCATTTGTCTTTTTGGTGGCAAGTATCGCTTCCTGAATGTATATCCTTATATGTTCATTCTCTTGCACTTCAAGTCGCCTGTCTAATTGAGTGAGGAATTTTTTGAGCCTCTCTAAGAGGCCATATATTGCATGCCACCAATTGTCTAGATGATATAGAAACCATTCATTTTCATTGATCGGTGGTTCTAAATTAATTGGATCCGCCCTCACCTTATCAGTTGCCTCAAAAAGTCTTGATGCTTCGCTCAGGCGCTTCCAGTAGTACTTTACTTCATGCAGTGCCTCAACCAAATTAACAAACCCATCAAATCTACCTATTAACAAAGGCGTACTTTCGACGCTGCATTTGTCAAAAGGTAAGTTCAGCTTTTGGCATATGCCAATCCTAGCTGTGAAAGCTGGTTCATATTCTCTCAGTTTAACTCCACCTTCTTGCCATAGCCTACCCCAGAATTCATCCATACTTTGAATATGTAAATGTGGCATATCCAATGTTAATTCATTTTAAGTGGCTTTTAAAGTATTCTTCTACTTTGTTAGTAATCTTTAATCCATTTTGCCAGGTCGTTCTTTGGAAAGACCCGCTTCTTGCCTATGGTTTGGGAGGGCAGGGTAGGGGGTGGCCTAAATCATGGCATTAATTACAAGAAAAGATAACCGGACGAAACACGGAAAAGGATTGATTTAGATACGTTGCATGCTTTTAGCTATCTTCAAATATGCAGCATACCATTAATAAATGCTAGAACCAAGCTGCCAATAACAAAAATCAAAACACCAATGAATAAATAAGTTAACTTATTAGCCTGCCAATCCTTCGGTGGTGTAGCCTTTTCAATAGGAGGATGTAGCAACTCCTCTTTTTCCATAGACTTTTCGTATTCTATATCTCTGTATAAACCATCAAGATAAGCCTGGTCTGATGCACTCCAAAGGCCTGATTTGGAGAATATTGTTTTTAGCATTGCCTGTCGAGTGATCTGCCACTGCAAAAACCTGATTTGTTGTGTCCTACTAGTTACCATAAGTCGATTATATCTCTTTGAAAGTGTTTTCTCTACTCCAGACGATTGATGCGATGGCCTTGAACTTGCTAATGCTCAGAGCGCCTCTTTCATTTCTGGCTTTTGATCCGGGCTTCTTTAGTTCACGTACAATATCAGCCCGAGGTGCCTCATATATGACGATAGGTTTAAAGTCGATATCAATCAAGACAAGCATCACTGTGTCCCATTCGTGATCAAGCTTAATTCTACCCAACCGTCCGCCAGAGTGCGTATCTGGAAGCACACATCGGGTTTTAATTTGGACTCTGCGCCCATCAGGTGCAATAGCGTCGTATGCAGGCTGTCTTGCCTCAGTGAGTTTGAGATCAAGCAAATCAGCCGCAATGAATTCCCCGATCTCTCCTGTAATGCCGAGGGGTTTGCCCGTAATCGCTCTATACTGCTTTGCTACCTTCTTTGCCTGAACGATGACTCGTTTTAATGCGATAAGGTCTATAGGATCACTCATTACAATTTGGTACCCTCTGCATATTTTACTTTGATGATATTCACTATTTTATTAAACCCGCATTAGTCTCAAATATAGAATTTAAACTTTGGACTACGGTCAGTTACTGCGGGGTTTGATACCAGTATCTCGCCTACTGCATCCGAAAACCTGATGGTGACGGGTTCTGATTCTCCCAAACGACACGCATTGTAATTTAATTTTGTTAAAGCCAGAATATCTTTGGCTACCAATTTAATATCAGCTTCACCATGCTGTATATCGATGCGGACAGGTAAAGGTATTTCAGCTCCATCGTAGGTTCCTAGCCTCGGCTTAAAGCCTGATGCCCAAAGATAACCCGAACGCTCGTGGGTCTTCCAAAACGTTCCTCGGAGTACAGGCATATTGCCCTCCCGGAACAATTTGAGACCATTTCTCTCCTGTCTCACCCGGATTCCAACTACTTTAATTTCAGGTGGACAGGCACTACGATAACCCGCAAACTCTTCTTCATCAATACCTGACCGACAGTGCAAGAAGACTTCTTTAAGCGGCTTACCTTCTAAGTTTTTGTAAGTGCTAAGGATTCCACTCAGCAGATGATTGGCAGCTTCCTTGGTGATATGAAACTGGTGATCAGCCGGTGAATACCAAGGCCCGTATTCGCCCATAAAAACGATACCATCCCCAGAATCAAGAAACATCTGAGCCGCACAGCACGCCGTTTGACTTGCTGAATTTGGATCTTGACGGCGATAGGCGATGCCAATATAACAAACTCCCTCTCTTGCAGATTTTAGTCTCCATGGCTTGCCACCAGCTTTATAATATAAAGCAACCCCCAAATTCCAGGAACGATCACTCAGAGTAGTTAAACCTCTTTGCGTATTATCCATCCGCGGAGTAAGTCGCAATGTAGATTCTCGGATAATCTGGATAGGCATCTCGTATGCCATAGCCCGAGCTTTAATCTGCCGCCGGAAATCTGGTGAATAAGTGTATCTCTGAGGGTTGTACGGATCTAGAAAGTCAAGCTGCCCACTTCCGCGCTTACGAATAAGGCCAGAACTTACTTTATAACCGATTCCATCGGTAACAACAGATTTTGGACGGCAGTTCTGGTACACGATATCGGGAACTATGCAAACGACAACATTAAGAACCTCATCATGTTTTTTTAGTTTACCTATGGCATCTATGTAAAGATCAACCACTCCTCCTGTACGTTTGTAATGGTCTAAATCGCTAACAGCCTCAGTCAATTTTTCCGAATCTATTAGAGTTCTGAGGACTGGTTGCTCTGGCCAATTACAAGCAAAAGCTGCTTCAAATCCGGGAAAGAGTGGCCATAGACGACGGTCGCCTTCTGGGTATATTACTGATTGAATGCAATGACTCCATTGGCTAAAGATTTCGATGCCTTCTTGACTTCCGACTATGGCATAAGAGATATTTCTTGGGTGTGAAGAAAAGTCAGTATCGTAAGGGCCAAAGAGTGATAACCCATCATGTGGTTCTGCCATTTCCTGTCCGTAGCGAAATTCCAGCAGTGGTTCATCAAAACAAATTACGTCAGTGTTCATATTTGATCTTCATCCCACTCGGAATCATCTAGCTCATCCTCGACTATTATTAAAGCTGCCTCATCTATTTCATGGATTTCTAGAAGATGTTCGTCTATACCAGATGGGGCAACAACCGATGCAGGAGACCCAGACAATATTATTTCATAACCATGCCCTTCAGCCAGGTTGAATGTTGATTGTCCGCCAAACGCCCATTGAGCTACTGCAAATACACGAGATATCCACTGGTGGTTCCACCAACTTCTGGCTATTTTCTTACGTCGTCTATTCGTGATTCTAGGTTGTAAGGCTTTACCATTCATATCAGTTAGATATAGACGCACCTGAAGTTCAAGTACCGGTATTCCGTACTTTCTAAGAAGAGGCCGGAATATGGGTGCCAGGTAATAGCGATAGGGATTTTGAATGCCGCCAGTGGATCTGACTTTCCGTTGACTAGTTGCTAAGACCCGTGTTTGTTTCCCCTTGTAATCTGTAAAGCGGAGCCAGCCATCTGGAGCAGTCTGTTCAGAAAGGTACATCATGCCATCAAGTGTCTCCTGAGCTTTCCTTTGTATGCATAGCCTGCGTATATGCTCTTTAATTAGTATCGTAGCAATATCAATTGGTGGAACGCCATATGGTAAACGTCGATTATCATTCCATTTGACAGCAGTATAATCGCAAGTTGATTCTGGTACTTTAAAGCTCCAAAGTATATTTTCAGATTGTTTATGAAATATTGGACCTGGGTCAGTGATTTTGAAATCTTTGGGTGTTGTTATCCTATAAATGAAGTCAGGTATGGATTTAATCTCGAACAGATTAGTCCAAAGCCTTTCCTCACTATCAGTAAGACTAGATTGTTGAGATACCCAACCACTTACAAGTTTTGCTCCGTTCGGTAGGGGGTTGGGGGCATTAATCGAACGTAGCTTTTTAATTAGATGAAATAAACCTTGTGCCCAACTGTCGTAGAAAGGAATGTAGGTGAGGTCAGAGACCATCCAATCAAGTTCCTCTGAACGAATTGCATCAACTAGTAGCGGAATTACGAAATCTGTCGCTCTTTGTCGGCTGATATTGAGACCAAGAGTCCGCTCTTTACGAGGG
>JBEKCL010000169.1:0-10186 GCA_050014895.1 Dehalococcoidia bacterium | reverse complement strand
AAAAGAGTTCTCTTATGCCGGCGTTGGTGTCTGATTCATCGCCAATTGAGATTGGGTTACTCAAAGGTATCAGAATCAGGTGCGGTGTTTGACATACGATCTGCAGGCTGGGATTTAAATTATAAGCCTGGGTTCTAGCATTAAGGGCATCGTCATCCAAAACCCGATTTACAATTAGCGCGTCTAGCGCTTCATCTACTGTTTGGTATTCCGTTGCCCAGTTTCCGTTAAGTACGTCGAGGCTCAATTCATCTGTTTCGTATAATTCTTTTAATAACTTGATCAAAGTTTGTCTGTGTTCCTTTACCTTTTCATCGCTTACTTGGTAGGTCATTAAATCAACGATCTCTTCAGGAGATAAACGGTAGACATCCACTTCGGATAGTTTATGCGCCATATTCCAGGTCATAGCCAATGAAATATTCTGGTCAGGGTTGGGATTATCTTTCGTCATAAGAAGTCGCGTGCCATTCAGAATCTTATAGGCTTTCTGGCACAGGATTTGGCCGCTGGCGTGGCCTATATTCATACGGGGAAAGAGCACAACAATGCCGGAAACCTTTGTTCCCAGAATTAGCTGCTGCAAAAAGCGTTCCAATTTGCAGGCATCACAGATTACTATCTTGCCTCCGCCGCAGTGTGACGGAGCACGGTTGGTGTGGCAATCCGGATTCTCCAAGTAGTTAGCCTTGGCCTCGGTCCCGCCTGTAAATGTCTGATTACAAATTGGACAGAGATGCTCCCCCTGAACAGACCTGGCATTATTTTTGGACTCTGCGTATGCCTGCATCTGCATAGATACAATCGCTTGTAAATTTACATGAGGAGCGGGGTGTATCAGATCGCCCATAAAGCATCGCGCTATATCTTTTGGCATAGCCCGCGTAGGCCGCTTTTCTTCAGGAATACTCTGATATATCTTGCTGGCTATCTGATCAAGAATATCGATAAGCAGCTTTTCTCTTCGCTGATCATCCAAATATTCAATACTGGTAATGTCTAGACCAAATCCCTCTCCGCTTAACTGCCAAAATTGGTCAACACACAATGCCATGTCTTTTCCCGGATCCAATGTAGACAATGCCTGCAATTTCTTATATGAGCTTTCTCCAAAGATTGCATCGTATTCAATTTCGGCAACCAACTGAGAAGTAATTTTACTCTTTTTTTCTTTCACATCTTGATCTGCATTTTTCCCATATTTTGCAGCAGTTTCTGGTAATACCTCTGATCCCAACAAATCCTCTGATAGCGCAGCCTTGAAGAATTTGAAAATGCACATCTCCGGCTGCGCTCTGGCAATCCGTTCGGATTCTCGCGCTAACACATGATCATCTACTTCATTTTGTAATCCCTTTTGCTTATAATATCTACTGATTGTCTTGCGCCTTTGAGCTGCAGACTTTTTTAGAAAGCTATTTCTTTTCACTCTGCCAGCAGCTATTTCAAGGCAAGATTTCAACTCCCTATAGTCAAAAAGCTCAGGTTTAGGCATCATTGATTGCAAAGGACTACCTACTACCATGTAAGATAGCTTCTCTGGCAAAATATCTTCTATTAACTGCGCAAAGCGTGCTTCAATATCATCTATCGGTGCTTCTTCAAAATCTTTTATCGGAGAGGCGATGTAGATTGAGCCGTTGCTGAAATGAAGGAGCGGGCTCCACCCAAGAGCACTAAAAGCATCTATTGCAGCCCGGTGTAGCAGTGTCGTGGAAACGCCCCTTAGTTGGACGAGATGATATGCAGTGCGAATATGGTGAGCGAAGCTAGCCCTGGTTTCGAGATAATTTAAGCAGGGGAAAAGGCCTTTTATCGAGCACAGGTTGTCCACTGCATCCACAATATCGGCTAATGTCTTCCACCTCTCATCTGCATGATCACCAAAGATAACCCGTTCCACCATATTGGCTGGCGTCCGCTCATGGCGCATGTGTAAAAGAACTGCAGACAGTATCTCCGCTTTATCCTTTATGTCCAGAAGACTGGCCACTTCTGATACGACCATTTCAGCCGTAGCTCTATGCACATCAGACACAAAGCCTCTTTTGCCCTTGATATATTCCTGAAACTCTGCTCGGTCTTTCCCTGAATCGTGGGCAACAACACCTGCCAATAAAATCTTTTCCTCATTTTCTTTTAGCGGCGGTTGAAATGTCTGATTCAGGATGGGCAAGAGTGCTATTAATGCGTCCAGCATAACCAGGGTGTGATCAAAGAGACTCTGCTCGAAAGCACGGCTTTTAGCTAACTGCTCCTTCCAGCCATGGTCAAGCATATAACCAATTGCTTTTTCCCTAATAACACTATAATTTAAAATAATATCATCTCCCATACCTAGATTGTTCCTAAAACACCACAACGTATCCTCAAAGCTGTGAATCAGAAAATAGCCGAGTATCGTGCAAAGGAGCTCCGGTTAAGATAGCCGGGGTCTGCGGCAAAAGCCTGGGGATCGAAGCACGATATGTTATAACACCCCACTTGCCTCACCAACTGCCCACCCAAGGTTTGTACCGCCCCTCACCCCGCAGGCAGGAGGCGATGCGGCGGGCCTGGCGCTGAATGACCGCCTTCAGTTTGAGCTTCTTCCCCTCGACGGTCTCCTCCCCATCCAGGCGTTCCAGCACTCGCTTGGCAAGGTCCTTGCGGGTGGCCTCGGTAAGCCGGTCCTCCTCCATCCCGATCTCCCCGCCCTTGGTGACCATGGCGACAACCACCCGGTCCACCACCTGCGCCCGGAATTCCTCGGTCAGGTCGAGGATCAGGCTAGGTTTGCCCGGGCGGTCGGTGTGGATGAAGCCGGCGAACGGCTCCAGTCCGGCCAGGGAGACGGCGCCCCAGACCTGGGTATAGAGGATGCCGTAGCCGTAATTCAGGCAGGAGTTGACCGGGTCGGTGGCGCCTCGCCCCGTTCTCCCCTCGAACTCCACATGCTGACCGAGGACAGCGCTGACTCCCTGCCAGTAGCGCTGGGCTGCCCGACCCTCGATGGCGAAGATCTGGCCCCGTACCTCGTCGATGTTTTTGCCGGAAAGGGCGTCGAGATCGTTTCTGGCCTTATTCAGGGCGTCTGCAGCCGCCATCAGGCCCTCGTAAGCCTCCAGGTCAGCGCCCTTGCGGTACTTGGCAAAGTATTTCAGTACCGCCGCCTGGTTGCGCAGTTTGCCCTCGATGAAGGCCTTGCCCAGGGCCACCCCCCGCTCGTCCAGGTAGGCCAGGATCTGCTCCCGGCGAGTGGCCACGGTTCCGGTAATATTGGGCGAGGTCAGCTTGGCGAACGGTTGTCCAGTGCCGGTCAAGAAATTGATCTGGATACCCAGTTCCATGCAGTCCCGGATCAGATCGCTGGACAGGCTGACGCCGCCGCTGGCGACGGTGATCTGCTCCAGTTGCCGGAGCGGTATTTCTTCGACTATAGCGCCCTTCTCTCTAACAATGAGGCGTTCACTCTTCTTACCCAGAAAAGTACCGAATTTGTCCACAAAGAGCTGCACCCAAACGCTCCTTCCCACTGTTGCTTGTGTACTTTTCTTTCAGTCCCCTATTCATCGGGTCAATAGCTGCAACGATGCTTGTGATGAGATACCAGCACGATGCAGCTTTTCGTAGGCAAGTTTGGCGCCTTCCTGTTTTTTTCAGTCCCCTATTCATGGGGGGCAACGCTACGAAATTCGCATCTTACCCAGGCCGAACACGGTATTCTTGCCGATGTGCAGCAGCTCTCCCAGTTTCAGCCACGGCCAGAACCTGCTATAATACCCCTCTTCAGGGGCCAGGTAGGCAGCCGTGCCCACAATGCCGCCCATCTTCATCTTGACCTGCTGGCGGGAAGAGAACCGCTCCCAGTCCACCCAACGAGTGTCAAAATCAACCAGCTTCACTCTGGATGCATCCTCGGTCAATTGTTTGAAGTCCAGTTGCAGCCGCTCGCCACAGTGGAAGTAGGCCATTGCCGACAGTCGCCTCAGGATGTTGTGGATGACAGCTTCGAATTCCGGTATATCGATCAGGTGCCCCTGGTGTTTGAGTCTGGTCATTGTCAGAAAGTCAACGGTCAGAGTCGTACCCGTAGGCGCCGGAATGGCCGCTAATTCACCGAAGTCCAGTGACCGGTCGACATTCCTGACCAGGCCGTCCCCCTGGTAAACAACCGCCTCCTCGCCGGACAGCGGATGCCTTGCCCTGATCCCGGCCAGGTGATACTTGCCCCGCCCCGTCCCGATCCCCCAATCGCCCAACTCCCGCAGGGTGACAATGAAGTAGGGCAACAGGCCGATCGCCCGCCCGATCAGGATCAGGTTGAAGAACAGGGACTCGCCCTGCTCAAAGTGAGTCCTGCGGGTCAGGGGCGGCTCCAGGACGAACGGGCGGGGCAAGCTCTCATTCTTGCGCAGCACCTCAGCATCCTGGCCCGGCGCCGTCTCGAAGACATAGAAGTAGGGGCAGTTCTCCCGGAGCAGGCATTCCTTGCAGGTTTCCTGGCGCTGGGCGCAGCATAGCCGGCGGAAGGTGTGGCCGAAGGCGCCCCGCAGCATGGAACCCTTATACTCCGGCAACAGCAACTCGTCCCGGGCAACTATCTCGATCGCATAATGGGCGACGCGGAACTTATCGAGCACCTTTCTTCAAGTCCCCTTCTTTAAGAATATTTTTCAGCAACGACACTCCCCGGCGCGTTCGCGCACCCGTTGCAGATTGATGACTTCGGCCACTTCGAAGCAAGTGGTGGTGCTGCCCGGCACCGGCTTCAGGCGGATGATGGCCGGAAAGTAGCCACAGAGGCCGTGCAGCTTGGCCAACAACATCGCTGCGCTGCAGTTCAGCGAAGGCAGGTTGATGATCAACGGTAGGCTCTGCCACTCAATCTCTGTCAGCCCCGTTTGCGAGATCATCGCATCGATCTGCGGCTCCAGCGGCTCCGCCGGGTCGATCTGGCTGGGGATGTCGATCACCCTGTCGATATGCATATCAGCCAATCGCTCTATCCGGTCAACCTGTTCTTTGGTCAAGGGATGCGAGAAGTTGATAATCTGCATTAGAAAAAGCTCCTTACTTCAACTTCGGGTCTTTATCCATTATTTTGACATTATTGAAAAAATACCCGTAACCCACCGAGCTTTTAGCCCCAATCCCGGATTCAGTAAGTGCTTTTACAAGCCATTCCATTGCGACATTCAAAGACATCTTGCCTCCAAAAACAGGCCCTCGAAGCAACTTGTTATCCTTGCGTTTAACTCCAAGGGTAAAGGTAAATTTCGTTTCTTCCACAGTCAAAAAATTGATGGGGTTGGGCGTATCATCGTCAGTAGGCGCTGTTTTACCCGTTCCATCGGAATAATAACTGCCGTAATGTGGATTCATGATGTCAAGGCTCAGTGTCGGCGCAGCGATGGGGAATGCGTCAAAAAACCTGACAGCACCTTGATAGGAACCCAAGATACTGTTGGCCGGGCTTCCAAAGATTATGCAGAAATCTTCATCTTGCAAGGCGTTAGATTCTTCACCATCATATTTCTCACTTATTACAGAGCTTCTGGTTACGCCTTTTACGGCAGTACCGGGAATATAAGGCAATCCATAAATATGATGCAGGGTCATTGACGTGCCGTATACCGATGCACCTCCCAGCCCCACGACCATACGCCCATCCAATAGCATTTCGATGGAAGATGTAACCAGGTTCATTGTTTTGATACTTTCTACGTAACGTTCCTGAATTTTTGCGATAGGCACAGGGTCAAATATGCTCGGCTCTAAAACAGTAATATTATTGGGACCAAGTTCATATATAAATCTACTCTTATTATTAACTTGCATAAAATAAGGAGCCCTATTGATTCTCAATGAAAAATTATCTATTTTAAATGGATCTATCTCTTTCCTTGTATCTATAGGCAACAAAAAGTGATCTTGCCCTTGTATGTGGTTTGATATCTTTTCTCTATTGACTATTTTAATATTTACTGCATGCTGGCCTTTGTTATCCTCCCTCACTTCAAATTCCACTTCTTGCCCTTCTGCTAATAACTCCTTGTCTTCATTTTTAATACCGGAAAAATGAAAAAAAACATCTCTTTTCTTGTTTCCCTCGCTATATAAAATAAAACCATAGCCCCTATCACGGAAGATCTTCTTAATCCTCCCTACCTCACTCATCGTCTGCGTCCCCCTCAATCAGGCCTTCGGCAAAACGGCGCAACCAGTTGAAAAGAGCAAGCACTTCCACTGTTACAGCCCGGTATTCTGCCGACGAAAGTGCAATAATCTTTTCTACAAGTTCATCTCCGTCTTCCAGCCATGGAGGAGTGCAGCTTTTTAGCCATTTAGAGATCTGACTATAAATCATTTTCCATGCTTTATCAGAGTTTTTGGACTTGATAAAAGCCAGTGTCGATCCCAGACCATTCGTTTTGATATACATTGGCACTTTTTTGGTATAACTCTTATATTTACGTAATAAGTTGTTATCATTGCCTAATACAGTTATTGCTTCTTCTATCTGATTATAGGCAAATACCGCCCTTCCCTGCTCAATCCCTTTCATAATTGTCTGGTTCATACTTCTCGACTCCTTTCGAAATACGAGGTTGAAAACACTAAATCCTTGTCCTGACCAGGCCCTTGCCAACCGTGGCATCGCCACCTACCTGAATAACATGCTGGCTCCTAAGATGTTTGATGAAAAAGTCCATGATCGCCATGGCTTCCTTGCCCTTTTCTCCAACATTGAAGTATTGCTTTTCGATCTTGAAGATCGGACTAGCCAATACCAATGAATACAAGATCGTCTCGGACGGCAGATATTCCTCAGTAAACAGGGCTCCGTCTTTTACTGTACCTGTAATATTATCAATAGCGGTCCTGGTAACGACCTCCGTGGATAAACTGACGAAATCTCGGAAATCATCATCGCTCAGCACCGCTATGTCGTGTCTGATCTTTTCCCGCCAGTATTCATGTGCGTCCCCATCTGGCAACACATTCTCGGCCACCCATGATGCAAAACCGTTGCAATTCTTATCGTCAGGATTGGATATTTCAAAGGCATACTCCTCAAGAATGACCATGTTCTTTTTAATAAGCAGACTACTTCCTGAAGGCAGCGAATACGCAGAGGGAGGATCAAAATTAAAGGATACTCCGCACAGATTCAGATCTGTTTGCAGACGGTCAAGCACCCTGGGGCAGGTGATCCAGCCAAAAACGCCCTTCATGGATTTCACCGGAAACAGCAACAACCTGGCATCTGTAAAACCGAGCGATCCGGCATTCAGATCGCCCGCCTCCGGCCCAAATGCATAGGAAATCGATTTTGGGAAATCCGGTGTGCCTTTCCCGCTGAATGGGAAGATCTACAATGCCAAGATCGCTACCGCTTCCTGCATGGACAGGGGTTTCACAGATAAGAAATAGGGGTCTGGCAAGTTTATACATCACTACGCACCTGCTTTCTAATTTTTTGTATTTGTGATTTCCCGATCACATTCTCCTCGTTAAGGGGTTCGGCAATATAGGCTTTTGCCGTCTCTTCATTTTCAAATATTTTATAGATATAGACTTTGTCATCCCTTTCGAAATAATAAATGCGATTTGGATTGTTGCCGTCGTCATAGACACGGTGTTTGCCTCTGCCTTGTGTCTTGATCTCCGTTTTGCTATCCCGCTGTTGTTTGTCCCAGAATTTAGTTGACAAGATTCGTTCTATCTCTTTTTGTTTCCCCCGCTCACGTTCAACTTCATCTGTAACATAAAAGATAAAATGTTCGTTGGTATAGCTATTAAACAGGATATTACCCAATGGGCTTAAATAGGCAATATCATCTGCGCTTTCCACCAAACCTCTCTGCTCAAGCTCTTCTATGACTTGGTAGTTCTCTTTTTTAAACTGGCCGTAGCTTACTCCATCCTGAAGGCTGACAATCTCTCTCAAATATTTTTCAAACAATTCAACATCTATCGCGACCGGTGCCCTGGGTATTCTGATTAGTTCTTCGGATTCTTCAAAAATATAGTAGATGTCACAATTGTTGACGAAACCCATCAAAGCAAGATAGGGAATGATACCCTTATAACCTCCGGAAATATTGAAGGCCACGTTTTTATAAAAGCCGCCAGCGATGTCATTGATTCGCTTGATCAGGTTTGGCAAACCCCGCGATCTCAGCTCATTCATTATATAAACTTGCAGTCCCTTAATAACATCGGTCTGTGGATTGAAATAGATCTTAATCTCATCGTGATCGTGAAAAATATCTTTGAGTATGCCTGCAATCAGTGACGATTCAATGGAATCGGTAGATATCAAGTAAACCTCAAGGGGGCGGTTTAAAAACTGTTGAATTTTTTGAAGGCTGGTTATCTCAGCAGAAGCGTTGGGAATATTATCTTTTGCCCATGAAAAAAGCTTATTCTTTAAGGATTTTAAATCATTTACTGTTCGTTCGTTATAACGCTCCTTTGCATAAAGTTTAAGCTTACTCTGTAAGATACGATCCTCATTTGCCTCTAAATATTTCGTGATCAGGCTACATCCGACAGTTGTAATCACTATTTCAGCCATTATAGACACCCCCGACCAGCGCAAGTCCGAAGCCCTGCCTGCTGTCAAAATCTGATATGTTATTACCATGAAACAACTCAATCACCCTCTCCCGCTCACCTTCCAACACTTCAAGATAATATACGCTGCCTGCCGGTACTGCACGGCGCATGCTTTTGGGACTGTTTTTGACAATGTCGTAACCTCCGACTGTTAGATATCGGCCAATCGCCGCCGTTAAAATGCGTACTTTCAACCCGCCATATTCTCCTTGACCTGATTGCGGATCGATCCAGCAGGGCAACCAGCCCAATCTGAAAATGGCTGGCGTGGCCAGGTATATTTTAAACCAGTTGTTTATTAACTCAGGCTTGACTACCATCGGCGACTCAATATTTCGATAGAACGCGGCCTTCCCCTCTCCGCCGATACGCATCAGCCCTTCCGCCGGTAGTTCCATCCCTTCAAAATCGATGATCAAAGAGACCCTCTGATTGTGACGCCCCTTACTGACCTGCGATTCCAATCGCTTCATCCCGATCCGGTAAAGACAGTGCTCGTCTGCCGTACCGGTTGTCCTATTCTGTCTAATACCCAACTTATTTTCCGTTAATACGCACTCTTGCATATGCAGATAACTAAAACATGACGTATTACTACCTAAATAGTCGTTAAAAGATGCCAGTTCAATCAGGCCATCTTCCACTGATTCGATTTCCTCAGAGAATGAAGGGCCCAGGATATAAGGTGTGGGGCAAGAACTGGCTGCAGGTGCTTTGAACATGGTTAACAAATAAGCTGTGTCGTCCTGTTTCCCGTTTTTCTTTCTCGCGCAATCGAAGGGCAATGGAAGGCAGATGTCCTCCCCGACCTGTAAATAGATACCTCTGATCCGTAAGTTACGGGTCGGGTCCTCCGGCCCGTTGACATAAGCCAGACTTGAGATATCCGATGAAAAGTAGGCGCTCCGTAATGCCCCATAAATAACTGAAGGATATGGAGGAAAAACACTAGTTGCTACAAAATCTTCTCTCATATTAAATGGTTTGGCATCACGAAAAAACAAAGTGTCCAACGCCTGCAAGCTAATGATCATGGCTTACTTTCCTTTCCATAAAGTCCAGGATATTGATCAGGGATAAGAAGTTTTGCAGATTATAACTGTTGTCATATAAAAACTTTAACGGACTGAATATTTCAGCGATTGCCTGCTGCCTGCGCTCACTGAACTCCTTTTTTGTTTCTCCCGGCATCTTTTTGAGAAGGCATGATCTCTGCAATAGTCTCTTCAACTCGGCAAGCAGGGCAAGACTCATGGTATAAACACCCAGATCCCCATCTTCGTCAAGGGTCTTGACGAACTCCTGATTCAAGACCTTGATAAAAGAGGCGGAAAAGTCGGGTCCGGTGCTACACCTTG
The DNA here is from genome assembly GCA_050014895.1 of Dehalococcoidia bacterium. Classification (GTDB taxonomy): domain Bacteria; phylum Chloroflexota; class Dehalococcoidia; order GIF9; family UBA5629; genus JAFGLP01. Next base: position 224 of record JBEKCL010000169.1, on the reverse strand, counting down.
AACGCATCATATTAGTTATCTTAGCTGCCTGCTCCAACGTCCATAGGTCATCACACTTCCAGCGATAGACAGTTTGTATTACTTCACCACTGTGTTTCAATACTGCTAGCCTCGATTTCCACGGGGTTTTAAGTACTAAAATTGAATTAACATTAGCCAGTCGTGAAGCGCAGGCTCCTATTCTTCAGCCAGGGAACTCTGACAGACTGGTCGAGCAGCCCGGC
>JBEKCL010000168.1:0-7749 GCA_050014895.1 Dehalococcoidia bacterium | reverse complement strand
CAATATAAATATTTATTTGGCTTCATATTCACAACTCTTTATAGTAAAATTAGTGTAAATTTTACAGTATTAGTGAAGAAATAACAATCTTCGACATCGAAGTATCAGGACATCAGCTTCAGTACACCGCTAAATTAAGCTAATATACGTAATAAAGTAATGCCAATTATGCGTACAACCAACCCGACAAGGGCTTGCTTGACGTAGCTATTGTCCGGATGCTAACATAATTGGTCTTGGGCCGCTAGCTCAACTGGCAGAGCAGTTGACTCTTAATCAACCGGTTGTGAGTTCGAGTCTCACGCGGCTCACCACTAATCTCTAATCGATCATAAGTTTTCCCCTCAATTTTACATACATACGATATAATTTTATGTAAACCCGGCGACTAAGAGTCAATCAACTAATCCAACGATAAAATAAATATTTCCGACCAGACAAAAGATGGGTGAAGAGTTCGATTGAGCTCTTCACCCATCTTATATTTGCAGAGCATGCCGTAAGATACCCCAAATAATAGCCATACCAATCCGCATTTGATAAAATAAAATCACTTATTTGCAACGGTCATCATATACGGGGGAGTGTCGGAACTGGCAGACGAGCATGACTTAGGATCATGTGCCGCAAGGCGTAGGGGTTCGAGTCCCCTCTTCCCCAGTTAATTCTGCCAGAATATTTATTACGAGGTGAAGGATATGGAAGTTAAGAAAATAGCAAAAAGCAGGATCAGTAAGGTTGATTTTGGAGGGCTGGGCTTCGGCGAAGTCTTTACCGATCACATGCTAAAAATGTCGTACGGCAAAGGCAAATGGAACGCGCCAAAAATCGTACCTTACGGCCCGGTCAGGATAATGCCTGCACTATCCACCCTTCATTACGGCCAGTCTATCTTTGAAGGATTAAAGGCCTTCTATTGCAAAGACGGATCAATAAATATATTCCGTCTGGACAGGCATGCCGACCGTTTCAACACGTCGTGCCGGCGGCTGTGCATACCCGAAGTGGACAAGAAGCTATTTATTGACGGACTTACGCACCTGATCAAAATAGACAGGGAGTGGGTGCCCAAGCAAAAGGGCTACTCGCTATACATACGCCCGTTTGCTTTTGCAGCGGACAGCCACCTGGGCGTCCACGTTTCGCATACATACCAGTTCATGATCATCCTGTCGCCGGTGGGCGCCTATTATAAAGAGGGGCTGAACCCGGTCAAACTGATAACTGCAATTGAACATGCAAGGTCCGTGGAAGGCGGCATGGGCGCTGTTAAAACAGCAGGTAACTACGCGGCCAGCCTATTAGCAGCCCACGAAGCACAGAAGAAGGGCTTCACGCAGGTGCTCTGGCTGGACGGAATCCACCGCAATTTCGTGGAAGAGGTCGGCACTATGAATGTGTTCTTCCAAATAGGCGATGAGCTGGTCACGCCCCATTTAAGCGGCACGATACTGGCCGGGGTGACCCGTGACTCGGTCATACATCTTGCCAAAGAGTGGGGAATGAAAGTGACGGAGCGCCGGCTGGCCATGGACGAAGTCATGGAGGCCGCTGAAAATGGTAATCTAAAGGAGGCCTTCGGCACAGGCACAGCCGCCGTTATCTCGCCTATAGGGCTGATTCATCATAAAGGCAACGAGATCATCATAAATAAGAACAAACCGGGTGAGCTGTCACTTAAATTGTACGACGCTATCACCGGCATACAATACGGGGAGAAACCAGACAAATTCGGCTGGATTACGAAAATAAAATAAGCCCGGCAAATTCGGAAGTACCGCCGTTTTATTGGAACGCAGAGTTCTTGACACCTATTTGTCACAAAATATATACTTTACTCTGCGTTTCTCGATGGGCCATTAGCTCAGCTGGTTAGAGCACAGTCCTGATAAGACTGGGGTCTCTGGTTCGAATCCAGAATGGCCCACCATTTCACTCAGGTAATATAGTTACCTTTATTTTGATTATTAATTTATTAACTTGCGGTTGGATTCTAAGTGGCCTTGATACTGATCACTATAATCATATCCAAGAAGTAATATATTCCCAATCATCAAGCGCGTTAATATTTGCTGCTTGTTGCCATTTGCCTGTTAAACCTAATTCGATTGCAGATAATTCAAAGTGGCATTTTGCTATTCCAATATCATTTTTTTGCATATCGTAATTTGAAACCCCGTAGCGGCTTGTCCTGCAAAGGAAAAAGTGAAAGGCATTATTATCCTTTATAATTCTCCATGGTTGTTTATTTGAGGCAGAAGGGGCAAGTCGCACCATTTCCAGTGGAATCGCATATGGGCCTGCATCGCTTTTGCTAAGGGGGACCGCTGCATTTCCTTCAAAAATAAGTTCGCTCCACGGTTTTCGTTGATCTGCGCCAACAGCAGTTCTCAGTACGGATTCAATAAGCCTTGGGGTTCCTTTTTTAATACCTACCGGAGAAACAATAGGTATAAATTCATTTTCAAGTATATTCGCATTTTGTTTAAAATCACGCCTATTAAAACCTCCGCCAAGCCAGCAAGTCTGTAGTCCCAAATCTGTTGCGAAGAGGATAATTTTTTCGAATAAATACCCGAATTCAGTAGCATCCTTTTCTTCCTTATGCAAAATACCAACAATAAATGATTTGGCACCTGAAATGTTCCCATAGGTCCCTAGCTTACCCTCTAAAATATTATTATTGACCAATGTAAACCTAACTTTTATTTTTACTTTTTCGTTAATTTGTGCGGCATAATCGATCAATTTTTGAAGGGCTATTTTTTCAACAGCTTTTCCATCATACGTTCTGCATGATTTTCTTATTTTTATTAGTTTGATAACAGATTGCTGAAATTCCATGCTACTCCTTATCACCAGTCAATGGTTTAATATACACATACTAGCATGTGAATTATAGGATTTTATATCACATTATTAAAATGGCAATATAAGCACATTCTTTATAGCTGGAATCAGCCTTTTATTCTCCAACAGGAGTTCGGGAACTGTCCAGAATGGCCCACCATATAAATCCTCATTATTAATAATCGGTTATTGTGCAACTGTATTTTCAAATGCTTAGGATCTACATCTGATTATTGGAAGTAACCCAACGTAAAGAAATCCCCAACGTCAATTATGGCTTGCTAGCTGTTTGTTGATTGCCAGGGTGCTGTCATTTATTCAATTTTTTTAGTTCCAGCAATATATCACGCAACAGGAGAAGCTCCAGGCGCCGGTAATTGATATCGCTGGAGAGCTTGCCCCATTTCTTGGGATCGTCGGAAAGGAATTCCTCCACTGTCTCTGCAGCACTTTTCGGCATTATCGCACCCCTTTATCAATATATTAAGACCAGTCCAACGGATGTGGCGCAGGGAGTCTTATCCAGTTCATCCAGCAGCGGATAGGCATCCCAGCCAACCTTCTTAATGATATCCAGAACATCAATCCCCATAGCTTCCATAGCAGGCCGCGACCTGAGCGGGAAACGGCACCTGCCGCTGTCTTTGAACTGGCACACCAGGCCGTGGCACAGGTAGTCTTTACAGGAACCTCCCCCCAGGCCCATAGCCAGATAATAGCCCCGTTTGTAGGCCAACCGCTCCAGGTCATAGACAATCTTACCCGTCTTCTGGTGAAAAAGGAGCGTCCTGTCTACTCCCGATTTATCCAGGTGGCCGGGAGCGTAATCTTCTATCGGCTCCACGTTTGTTTTAAGTAATATCCCCCAGGAATACCTGGCGAAGGCTCCCCTGACAAGATCCAGGTCCGGCGCGTTGGGCGGACAGTTGGGCGTTTCACCGGCACGCAAGCACCTCGGCACTACACATTTCAGCCTTACACGCTCATCTACGACCAACTAGTTTGCAGGGATGATTTCGGCGCCGGCGGCCCCGAGTTCGAGGGCTTTTTCGCGGAGCATTTTCAGGTCGGCCATCAATTTTTTCTCCGGCACTTTAATGGCAAATGGTTTGACTGTCTTTTTTCCGGCGTCCATAATACAACTCCTCTTCAGACTGTGCACTGGTATGAACACTGTCAGTTGCAGATTGTAGCACAACCGTATAGAATCCCACATGACAAAACCGGGGCATGCGTAGGCGGTGACGTTAATAACCAAATAATATCTGCGGAGGTGCCAATTGGCTGATTACAATGTAGTTGTTATCGGTGCCGGTGTGGGAGGCCTGGGTATAGCGGCCTTACTGGCAAAAAAAGGACGCAAGGTATTACTGCTGGAACAAAGTAACCTGATAGGCGGATGCTGTTCAACTTTCGAAAAAAACGGCTTCCATTTCGATCTTGGCGCTTCCATCATAGAGGATGCCCAGGTAATCGATTGGTGTTTCCAGAGGTTGGGTACAACTCTACGCAAAGAAGTGGAACTCGTGGCCCCTGATCCGATTTTCACTGTGCAACTTAAAGACGGGACGAAGATGAAATACCCTCTTTCTATAGAGGAATCGGCAAAAGAAATAGCAAAGGTCTCGCCGGAAGATGAGAAAAATTGGCTGGCGTTCTGCAAATACATGAAGGAGTTCAACGACGCGGCCGTTCCCGGCTTCTTCATTAAACCGGCCAATACGCTGGGCGATGTCATTAAAATGTTCCGCGAAACACCAACGATGCTCAAGTACATGGCGTTATTCAACGGAAGCTATCAGGGTGTTTTGAAGAAGTTCTTCAAGAGCGAGAAAATCCGTGAATCACTGGCATTCCAGGCTTTTTACGCCGGGCTGCCACCTGAATTGCTTCCCGGTCTGTATTCGGTGATCCCATACTCGGAACATGAAGGAATCTACTACAGCAAGGGAGGAATGATCGCCATACCGGCAGCCCTGCGAAGGGTCGGCGAGAAGTACGGCCTGACCGTGAAGCTGAATACATTGGTAAAACGGGTAATTGTCAAAGAAGGCCGGGCAATGGGCGTGACGCTGGCAGACGGGACAGAGATCACAGCCGACCTGGTGGTCTCAGATATTAATGCCAAGAAATTGTACCTGGAGTTGGTGGGAGAAGAGCACCTTTCAAGCATGGTGCGCAAGGGTGTCAAGAGTTACGAGGTCTCAATGTCAACACCTACAATTTACCTTGGCGTAGATTACGTGCCGCCGCTGCAATCACATCACACATTGGCCACTATCCCCGTGGAGGAGATGAATAAGTACTGGTGGGACAATTATGAGGCCGGCCGCTACCCGGCGGAACAATTCGGCATAATAAGCTGGACCTCACATTCAGACCCGAACCTGGCGCCGCCGGGACACAATGTCATTATCCTGACCCTTGGAGCAGGACCGTATAAGCTGGATGGCACTACATGGGAAAAGGAGAAGGCCGGACTGTTGGAAAGGATCATCAAGTACTATTCAGATAAGTATGTTCCGGGACTGACCGAACATGTTAAGGTGGCCGAGTTTTCCACCCCTGTCGATTATGAGAAGAGATTGCTGACGCCGGAAGGCGCCATCTATGCTTTAAGGCAGGATGTACCGCACTCTATATGCTTCCGTCCGGCATCTAAATCCAAGTCCATAAAGGGACTTTACCTGGTGGGCGCTTCCACTCATCCCGGTGGCGGCGTACCGGTGGTGGTTTCTTCCGCCATGAATGCGGATGACCTTATAGAAAAATATGAAAAATAATATGCGAGGATAATGATGGAAAAGAAGCAGAAGAAAAAGAAGAGGATCGGCTTTTTCAGGAATATCCTGAGGCAGATAAAGTATTTGATACCGCGGTATTATGTTTAGGTGATACCCTCACTCCTGCCCCTCTCCCAGGAGAGGGGTGATTATTACCGAGAAGGGCTGCGCCTTTCTACGCATCCTGCTTGTCCGGTGGTTGTGAGGCTGGTTGGGATGGGAAGTCATGGAGCCTACAAATTCATTGGTAATAGCATTGGCTTTTCTTGATAGTACTGTGTTGCGCCTTTCTACGCATCCTGCTTGTCCGGTGATTGTGAGGCTGGTTGGGATGGGAAGTCATGGAGCCTACAAATTCATTGGTAATAGCATCGGCTTTTCTTGATAGTACGGTGTTGCACCTTTCTCCGCATCCTGCTTGTCCGGTGATTGTGAGGCTGGTTGGGATGGGAAGTTATAGAGCCTACAAATTCATTGGTAATAGCATCGGCTTTTCTTAATAGTACGGTGTTACGCCCTTCTCCACATCCTGCTTGTCCGGTGATTGAGTATTTAACAGGGAAATAAATCAGCTTCAGTTTTTAAAAAACAATTCGTTTTCGCAACTATGCTTGAGATCATGCGGCGGGTGAAAGTTGAGGTTGTTTTTAAAAAACAACCCAGATCCTGCGGTTTTGTATTCGCAACTATCCCTTAAGATCAATCTGTGGGGGATAGTTGCGTTTTGTTTTTGAAAACAACTTAAATCCTTCGGCGTGACCCCATGATAAAGATGAGAATAACAATTATCAGGATGGTCCCTATCGCAGTAAGCACCCAGACCCATACAGGGACCGCAGGGGTTGCAGGAGGAGGAGCAGGAATGGCCGGCACAGCCTCTGTTGTAAAGCTGAACGTTGCAGACCAGTCGCTGGGAATATCCTGACCATTGACCTCAAGGGCTTTTACACGCCAGAAGTAATTGGTGCTGTAGTCCAGGGAGTTGGCATACTGATAACCCGTGGTTGTGGTCGTTGCAGTCACAACCAACTGTTTGAACTCGGAGTCTTTGGCAATATCGATCTGGTATTTGGTCGCATCTTGCCAGGGGCTCCAGGAGAAGGCCAGAGGCTTGGTCCTGCAGGACTGACAGCCATTATTCGGACTGAGTAACTGCACACCGTAGTATGGTGTAGTTACGATGAAGCCTGCTTTGACGGTGAAGCTGCGTGCTTCACTCCAGGGACTCCAGGCCAACTGGGTGGTAGCGGATTTATATGAGCGGATCCTCCACCAGTAAATGGCGCCAGCTTCAGGCAGTGACGCCGGGGCAAGCCATGCGGCCGGGCTGGTCATGTTGTTGGAATCCATATCGAGTCTTATGGAACCCGTTACGGCAGCGATGTGACCAGCGGAGCTGATCTCGGGGTTGATCCTGAGGGTGAAGTCCTGGTCTTTGGCTACCTGCAGTTCATAGCCGGTAGAAAGACAGAGCTGTTCCCAGGAAAGGTCAATCTGCTGGTTGCGGCCGGTTACCGGGTCTGCTCCGACGCCACTGCGCCGGTAAGTCCGGCATTCCAGCGGCCGTCGCCCGGTGCGACCAGACGCTTGGTAGATGTAGTACCAACAGTACCTGTGACAAAGGCAGTAGGAGCTGCCTGATCAAACACGCCCCTCTCATCATCGATTGCATAGAGGGTGGTGTTGGTATCAAGTGTGCAGCAACCGCAGTATTTGAGCGAAGTCGGCTCGAGTGTGAATGCTACGCCGGTTGTTGACACCGGGGTAAAGATGTCAAGACAATCCCACTGTACGCCAGGTTTGGGCATGCCGGCCCTGGATACCAGAGTGCGGCAAACTGCGCTATTAAAAGGAAGGCTGCTAGCAAGCGTCCCGTTTGTAACAGCGACAGATGTAACGATCTGGTCATGTGCGGCATATAGTGCCGGGCCGTAAGGTATGGCGCCCATAGGTGAAGCGCCGGTCCAAGCCTGTGCCAGGCCGAAGATGCCGACGGGGTGTGGGGGATTGACAAGGCCGGTTACGCCCAAAATGCCATTCCAATCGATGCCCGAAGCGCCGTTGGCAACGCTCATCATGTCGTTGTCATTCCACTTCGTGAATGACGGAAGGGTGT
>JBEKCL010000167.1:0-7418 GCA_050014895.1 Dehalococcoidia bacterium | reverse complement strand
CAGGCACCATCATCTTGTATGTACCAAATGCGGGAAAATGGTCTACCTTTCAGAGGATGAACTGGTGCCGCTGGAAAAGTCCCTCATCAAGAGTCATGGATTCAAGGCTGACATGCATCACCTGGCAATATTCGGACTGTGTTCCGGCTGCCGGAAATAGGTCTTACTCAGCACGTATCTGCCTAATATTTAACTTGGAGTCGTTCTCATGCATATACCTGACGGTTATCTTAGCCCTGTTACAGCGGGAGCCATGTACGTTGTTTCAGCGCCTTTTTGGGTAGTTGCAGTTCAACGTGTTAAAAAGGTTCTTACCCGCCGCACCGTTCCTGCGCTCGCCTTGTTCTCGGCTTTTGCATTTATTGTGATGATGTTTAATATTCCCCTGCCAGGGGGTACGACGGGGCATGCCGTAGGCGGTACGCTTTTGGCTATTGTACTCGGCCCCTGGACTGCGGTGATTGGCGTGTCGGTAGTACTGGCTATCCAGGCCCTGTTATTTGGAGACGGCGGGCTGACAGCTTTCGGCGCTAATTGTTTCAATATGGCCGTGGTTTTACCCTGGGTCGGTTATTTCATCTATAAAGTCATAAGCGGCAATTCGGACGTCGCATCAAACCGCCGCCTGGTGGGGGCGATTATAGGTAGCTATATAGGTATCGTCGTAGCGTCTGTGGTAGCAGGAATAGAGCTCGGTATCCAGCCTGTCCTGTTTCACGCGGCTGACGGCACTCCTCTCTATGCGCCGTATGGTTTGGCGGTGGCTGTACCCGCTATGGCGATCGGCCATCTGGCAATTGCGGGTCCCGTGGAAGCTATTGTTACCGGTTTGGTATTCTTCTACTTGCAAAAGTCACATTCTAGCCTTCTTGTGAAAACGGAAGAGCCCAGGAAAGAAGGTAAGCTGTGGATTGTCTGGTCGGCAGCACTGGTCGTGCTGGCGTTCGCTACTCCGTTAGGATTGCTGGCGGCAGGGACAGCCTGGGGCGAGTGGGGAGCTGATGAGCTGAAAGACATGCTGGGATATGTGCCGAAGGGGTTGGAGAGCATGGCGGATTTATGGAAAGCTCCTCTTCAGGACTACAGCGTTCCCGGGACGGGAGATGTACTGGGATATATTCTAGCGGCTTTAATTGGTATAACTATTATCGGCTTGCTTGTCTGGCTGCTTGCCCGTTGGATCGGCCACAAGAATATTTCCGAACAAAAACCTTCTGCCAAAGGAGGACCTGCGGCTTGAAGGGTGAGAGTTTTCTCACCAGTAATATCTCCAGCTTCACGCAGGCGCTGGAATCCATAGTTGTAACTGAAGATCTGTGCCGGGCCCCGGGATTATTACAGGGCCTGGACCCAAGGGTCAAAGTGATAACCCTGTTGCTCTTTATCATCTTGGTCGGCCTGGCACAGAGTCTTCCAATCTTAATACTTATTTTCATGTTCGCCTTTTTGTGTGTATTGCTGTCAAAAGTACCCCGGATTATTTTTCTTAAAAGGCTTTTCATCTTTATTCCCATATTTACTGCCGTAATTGCCATTCCCGCCCTGTTTATCACACAGGGAGTCCCTTTACTGTCCCTGGCCGGTAAAACGATCATCACAGAACAGGGGGCGCGCACTGCCGGCTTTCTTGTCATGAGAGTTATAGACTCTCTTTCCCTGTGCTTGCTGCTGGTTCTCACTACGCCCTGGACGAAACTGCTTGCGGCTTTGCGCTGGCTGCGTCTGCCGTCGCTAATAGTGTCAGTCCTTGGCATGACGTACCGCTATATATTCCTGTTACTGCATACAACCAATGCCATGTTCCTGGCGCGCCGCAGCCGTATCATCGGTGGGTTCTCCGGAAATGAAAACAGGCGCTGGTTGGGGCGGGCTTTAGTTACGGCCATGATGAAATCACAGTATTTGAGTGAGGAAGTATATTTAGCGATGCTTTCCCGTGGTTATCAGGGGGAAATATATATTTTGAGTGATCTCACTATGAGGCGTCGTGATTATTTATGGGCAGCTTTCTCAGTGGTTGCCGCATTAATTATATTGTGGTGCACTTATCTATGAGTTTTACAAATATGGTAAATACGTTCGAGATCAAAAACCTGGACTATAAATATCCCGGAAATATTCCGGCTTTAAGCCGGATAAATTTTAATGTCAGGGAGGGAGAGTTAGTGGCGCTTGTGGGCGCCAACGGTTCAGGTAAGAGCACATTACTCAAACTCCTGGACGGGCTGATCTTCCCTTCCAGTGGGGAATTGCGTGCTTTTGGAACGGTGCTTTCAGAAAAAGTAGTGGATTCCGGAGCTTTTGCCAGAGAATTTCGCCGCAAAGTCGGATTGGTATTTCAAGACCCTGATGTGCAGCTCTTTTCTCCGACAGTTTGGGACGAGGTGACCTTTGGTCCACTCCAGTTAGGGATTCCAAAGGAGGAGATAATCTCCAGGGGGTTGGAGGCACTGCAACTGCTTAACATAGCGCAGCTCAAAGAGCGCCCTCCTTATCTGTTATCCGGCGGAGAGAAAAAAAAAGTGTCTCTTGCTTCCGTTTTATCTTTACGTCCCCAGGTATTGCTACTGGACGAACCTACTACCGGGCTTGATCCCAGGAGTCAGGGCAATCTGATCGATTTTCTGCTGGAGTGGTCGGACGAACACAAGGTACTGATATTCAGCACGCAGGACCTGGATATAGTGGAAGAGTTGGCAACGCGTGTATTAGTCATAGGGTCAGATCATGACATCATCGCCGATGATAAACCTGAGATATTACTGTCTGACCGTGATTTTTTACTTAGGGCCAATCTTATTCATGAACATTCCCACCGCCATAAGGAACTTGTGCATCGTCATGAGCATGTGCATGACCACGGCCATCAACATTGAATAAAGGGATGAAGGTTAAACTTAAATTAGTTTCGTTATGTATCCAATTCCAGGCTGATGTCCAGCGCTTTCGCCGAATGGGTTACTGCTCCCACGGATATCCAGTCTACACCTGTTTCGGCGATTGCCCGTACTGTATCCAGAGTAACTCCGCCTGAAGCTTCAAGTATTGCCACGTGATTGACCAGCTTTACAGCCTCTCGCATGCTATCAAGGTCCATATTATCCAGCATGACGATGTCAGCGCCAGCGCGGGCAGCTTCCAGAGCATCCTGAGGACTGGTAGTCTCTATTTCTATCCGGATGTTCCTGGAAACCCCGGCACGTGCCTTATGGACAATATCCTTAATGCTCAAACCTTGATGGCGTAATATGGCAATATGGTTATCCTTTATCAGTACCATATCACTGAGGTTTAACCGGTGGTTCTGACCGCCGCCCATGGAGACGGCGTATTTTTCAAGGACTCTTAAACCTGGGACCGTTTTGCGGGTATCCAGGATTTTCACGGGCAGGCCTTTTACAGCTTCAACGTACTGCGCTGTTGCAGTAGCAATCCCGCTGAGATGTTGCAAGAAGTTCAGTGAGGTCCTCTCAGCTTTCAAAATATTGGTGACATTTCCCTCTACCGTAGCTAAAAGGTTTCCGGGTTTAACAGAAGATCCATCCTGGCAGAGTACGGAAAACCTGAGAAAAGGATCGACTTTGAGAAATACGAGCCTGGCTATCTCAATGCCTGCCAATGTACCGTTCGACTTTGCTATAAAACTTGCCTTTCCTTTCGTGTGTGGAGGTATGAGTGAATCGGTAGTAATGTCCCCATCGGGCATGTCCTCATCGAGAGACTTTTCGATAAGTTCTTCAATCTGGGGCATATAGTCGGTTAATTTCATAGCCATTCAGAGGCCTTTCTTATAAACTACTCCTCTATTGATGCTTGAATTATAATAGCTGTGCCCTTTTTATTAAAGTAATTATCCAATGTTATTGCGAGGTGACAGGTGTTTAAAGATGGAAAGCCCACGCAGAATTTTCCTCAGTTCTATGATACGCATATAAATGTGACCATACCATACTATAAAACATTTAACGTCGAGATCATCAACCTTGTTAAAGCGACGGGGCACGGACCTCAATTGTGGCTGGATACCGGGTGTGGCACTGGGACATTAGCAGAAAGCGCTTTAAGCGTCTTCCCCGAAGTCAGATTCATGCTGGTTGATCCTTCTCCGGAAATGATGGCAGTAGCGAAAAGCAAACTGGAAAGCAAATACTCGCCCAGGGTTTCGTTTTTGGAAAGTAGCGCGACGCAAGAGATTATATTGCCCGGCGGTAAAAAACCCGATGTAATAACAGCTGAACTTTGCCACCACTACCTGCAAGAAAAAGGGAGGGTCGAGGCAACCCGCAAATGCTATGAATTGCTCAAACCTGGCGGCTTGTTTATAACCTTTGAGAATATCAGGCCGCTAACTTCACTCGGGACTGATATAGGAAAAACAAACTGGGGTAATTTTCAAATAGCTGCCGGTAAATCCATTGCGGAAGCAGAGAATCATATTCAGCGTTTTGGTGTTGAGTACTTTCCTATCACCGTGGAGCAACACCTAGCGCTGTTGCGAGGCAGCGGCTTCAAAGTCGTTGAACTTTTCTGGTATTCATATATGCAGGCCGGTTTCTATTGCATCAAATAACAATGTGGGGGCTGACCTTGCCAATACAATTGCAGCATTTGCAACCGTATTGTCGGCGCACCTAGGGATTTAACAGATAAATGGAGAAATTGAGGGCCGTAGCGAAGCTGACCCACAGGATATACGGTATCAACAGGAATGAAGCCGTTTTGGAAATACGATAGAAATTAATTATAGTGAGTAGTATTGCTGTCCAGAGAGGTACTATGACAAGTAACCCGCCTACAGTTGATTTGAGGCCGAAGAAAGCGAACGACCAGAACGTATTTAGAATTAACTGAATTAAAAAAATAACGAGCCCTTCCCGGACGTGGAACTGTTTAATACCTACCCGCCAGACAAGAAACACAGATATCCCCATCAGGATGTAAAGGAGAAACCAGACGGGGGCAAACACCCAGGAAGGCGGAGAGAAATCAGGTTTATGAAGGAATGTATACCATGTAGCGATAGAGCCACGTGTAAAAATTGATCCTATCAGTCCTGAAACAACGCAGGTGGCGAGGCTGATGATTAACTTGGATACATCATTAAGGCCCTTTTCTTTCAATCTATATCTCACGAAAATATAGTCTGCCCGTTTTTACCAGCAGGGGCGTCATAGGCTTTTCAATAATATACGAATCGGCGTTTTAACTCAAACTCGTGATTTAATCTCCGATGACCATATAAGTAAGGGTCCTCTGTACTCCACGGATACCCTGGATTTCATTTACAACTATCCTGGCAATGGCTTCTGCATCTACACCTTGAAGGACTGCGACCACATCATGGGGACCAACTACCATGTCTGCTCCCAAAACTCCGGATTTACCGCGTAAGGCTTTAGCCACACTCTCAGCCTTCCCCGTTTCCGCTTGTATAAGCACGTATGCTTTCCTGTTTGCCATCCTTCACCTCCTTAATGACCACCGCTATTTTACTGTTATTGTAGGATAGCCTTGCCCAATATTCAAGAAGTTCAAATACGTTTGTTGATAGCCAAATAGCTGTGCTAAAATCGCGTAAGGGCTGTGCTGGATAGGGCCAGCCCTGAATGTGTATAACCATGAATCTTTATCACTTAAATTATTTGGTGCAAAATACACCCGAATTCAAACGAATCTGCTCGGCATTGTTGCAAAAAAGCAAGAGTAGAACGGCGCTTAATCTGCCTGAACAAGCTTATGGCATCTTTGCCGCCTCTATTTATGATGTGCTCCGCCGACCCATCGTATTTGTGTCGGCCCATCCCGAATCGGCTAAAAAACGTTATGAACAGGTCAAGCTCTGTATCCAAAATGAGAATGACATATATTATTTTCCGGAAATCGATTTGCTGTCCAGTACAGCATCCGTTGATCCCCTGGTGAATTCCGATAGGTTGCGTATACTTTCATTACTAGCGGGTTGCGGTTCGGACAAAGACTGCCGGCAAATGCCGCCCTTCATTGTCGCCAGTGCCCTGTCATTAGCAAGCCGGTCCATCGGCAGTGTCGATCTCCTGTCGAGCCGCCTTGAAATAAACAGGGGCTTTCAGATTCATCAGTCGGCTTTGCTTGAGAAGTTGCAATCAATCGGCTATGAATACGATGAAGTTGTTGAAATGCCCGGGACTTTTGGTAAAAGGGGAGGAATTGTGGATATCTTCCCGGCAGGGCGCGAGCAGCCGGTAAGATTAGAATTCTTTGGCGATGAGGTAGACAGTATCAGGGAATATGATTCCCGCACTCAGCGTTCCGCATTACATCTGACGTCTATAAATATACCTCCTGCAAAAGAATTGTCGGCCACGGGCAACGCTAATATTCTGGACTATTTACCGCAGGGATCTATCCTGGTGTTGGATGATCCTTCACAGATTGAAGCTGAAATAGAACGGATAGAGGAGCAGGCTCTTGGTTTAAAAGCGCCGGATAATAGTTCAGGTGATCATGAATCTGCTCCATCGTATTTCGGATGGGAACAGATTGCAGAAAAATTGGCGAACTCCGATCGGATCATAGAATTGAGCGAATGGGACATTGATATCGAATCATCCCCGGACAATTTGCGGATACCTATCGAGCATGCGCCTAATTTTGCAGCCAGGTTCTCAGTATTGATGGATAACCTGTCCGATATAAGGGCTGAAAATAGCAGGGTACTGATTGTCAGTATGCAGGCGGACCGTGTACGGGAATTGCTTTTGGAGCACGGAGTGGATACATACCCTGTAAGCTTCTTGCAGCAGTTGCCTCCGGCGGGGTCGCTGACATTGATGCAGGGATCAGTTAATGGTGGCTGGAGAATAAAGGGAGAGATGCTTCTACTGACTGATCTCGAACTATTTGGCATTATTAAACAACGGCGAAGTATGAAGCCCAGGCCGGTGCGCCATCATTGGTTCCTGAATGACATAAGTGTAGGAGACCTGGTAGTGCATGTGGAGCATGGAATCGGCCGTTTTGCAGGTGTAACCAGGAAAGTCAGCGCCGGTGTTGAAAGGGAATATCTTATCCTGGAGTATGCTGGCGGGGACACACTTTATGTGCCGGTGGACCAGGTGGATAGGGTCAGTCTTTATATTGGTGGAGGCGAACGGACCCCATCTTTAAGCCATCTTGGATCACAGGAGTGGAACCGCGCCCGCCAGAAAGTTAAAGAATCGGTAGCTAATATTGCGGGTGAATTAATAGAACTATATGCCGGCCGGGAGGCGGGTGGCGGAGTAGCTTTTTCTCCCGATACGATGTGGCAGCAGGAACTTGAAGCTTCATTCCCTTATGTGGAGACAGCTGACCAGCTGGCTGCTATGAATGCAGTGAAATCAGATATGGAGTCGGCCAAACCCATGGACCGGTTAGTTTGCGGAGATGTGGGATATGGC
>JBEKCL010000166.1:0-7551 GCA_050014895.1 Dehalococcoidia bacterium | reverse complement strand
AAGTCAAATCGGTCTGCTCTTTAATGTAAGTATCAATCGTATAATGTTTCTTGAGGTAGCCACGGCGCACAGCCCACATCTCCCCGTTCACCACGATATTATTAGCCACTAATTTGGCATTTTTAACATGAAAATCGCCGTTTTCGCACCCGTCTTTCAATATCAGTTCGAATGACGAGATATAATTATTTTCGATCTCAACCATCCTGTCCCGTAATTCGACGCTCGCATTTTTTATCTCCCGGTAGAAACCGAGCGCAAAATCCTGGTTACTGTCCATGGTCCGGTATAAAAGATCGATGGCATATTTCAAAGAATCGGCCGGCTTCATCGTGCGCCGTGCGGCGATGATTTTTTCGAAAAAGCCCTGGTACCTGCTCAGTCCATATCCAATAATCAGGTTCAGGATGTCTTCCCTGGTGCCGATGTAATGGTACAGCGTGCCCATGCCAATATTGCAGGCTTTGGCCACCTGGCGGACGTTCAGGCTGGCCCATCCGTGTTTGGCCACCAGCGCTGCCGCTGATATAGCAATCTGAGCGCGCCGGGTCTCGATTAAATTGTCGTTCCTGCTGAATGTCCTGATCGTCATAAATATGCCGCTAGGCCTGAGAAACCGAGCAAATGCTATACATTCCTGCTGCATTATACCTCACTGGCTAATATTTTAGTAGTGCATCGATTTCTTTATGATAACAAATGCTCTATCAAATATTCGTATCTAAAATGTTGACAGTTGAGTCACAATATGATTAAATATCGAGCAAATGCTATAGAGCAAATGCTCGACTTGAGTTTTGTATTGATTGACGGGTGTGAACGGAACGGACAGTAAAGATGGATTTTAGCCTTGGGCAAAGAGAAGAAGCTCTGCGGGAAGAGGTACGTAAATTCGCGGGGCAAGAGATTCCGGATGGCTGGATAGTCAATTTTCTGGATGAAGAAAGCCGTGATGACGATTGGGCCTTTAGCCTGTCTATTTCCAAAAAGCTGGCGGAAAAAGGCTGGCTGGTCATGGGATGGCCAAAGAAGTACGGAGGCAGGGACGCATCCTGTATTGAGCAGATGGTTTTTGCCATGGAAGCTGCCTATTGGGGTATTCCCGGTCTTTCCATGGGTGTCAGCGGGACGGGTTGGATTGGTCCCTCGTTGATGCTTTATGGCAGCGAAGAACAACGGCTAAGGTATATGCCTTTGATAGCGTCTGGCGGTCCTGATGGTATCTGGTGCACCGGTTACAGTGAGCCGAACGCTGGTTCTGATTTCGCTAATATTCAAACGCGTGCAGTTCGACAGGGTGACGGGTACATTGTGAACGGTCAGAAAGTCTGGACGAGTTGTGCTCACCGGGCCAGGTGGTGCTGGCTTGCCGTGAAGACCGACCCCAATGCCGACAGACCTCAAAACGGTATCAGCCTGATGGTTGTCGACATGAAAAGTCCGGGCATCACAATCAAACCACTGCTCAACTATACCGGTGAACATATTTTTAACGAAGTATTTTTCGATAACGTGCGGGTGCCTACCGTGGACCTGGTCGGTGAGGAGAACCGGGGCTGGTACCAGTTGATGAAATCGCTTGCCTATGAAAGGCACAGTTTCGGGGGCCAGTCCTACGGTACCGGCAAACGGATCCTGCACGGCCTCATTAAATATGTTGCGGAGACAAAACACAACGGTAAACTGATGTCCCGAAATCCCATAATCAGGCACAGGCTGGCTGAAAACGCTATCGAGTTGGAGACTTTGAAAATGTTTGCCTATGAAATTGCCTGGAAGATGAGCACCGGCATAGTACCGGTATACGAATCATCCAGGAATAAGTCATTTGCCGATCACCTGCTGGAACAATTGGCATTGGCCGGGACTGAAATCCTGGGATTTTCATCTCAGGTGGAGCAGCATTGTAAGCTGGCCCGGCTGAAAGGGCTGATACAGCGTCAGTATTTAATGTTCCCTGGTACAGCCATAGCAGCCGGCACTGACGAGATTGAAAAAAACATCATCGGCAAATTCAAGCTTGGCCTCCCCAGATCTTATTAAATTTAAGGGGTCTGATTGTGAATTTCAATTGTACCGAACAGCAGACGATGCTAAGGACCATGGCCAGGGATTTCCTGATTAAAGAGTGCCCAAAATCGAGGACCCGGGAGCTTGAGAGAGACCAAAAGGGCTATTCTCCTGATACCTGGAACCATATGGCGGCGCTGGGTTGGATGGGGCTGGTCCTTCCGGAGCAGTACGGTGGTAGTAATGCTGATTTTATGGACCTGGTAGTTCTGATGGAAGAAATAGGCCGCAACATCCTGCCGGGGCCTTTTTTCCCAACGGTGGCGCTGGCTGCCTTTCCCATCATGGAATACGGTAGTGAAGAACAGAAATCCAGGTATTTGCCTCCCATTGCACGCGGCGAAAAAATCTGGACGCTTGCGCTAAATGAGACTTCTGCTGACTGCAATTGTAAGGGAATTAAAACGGCGGCAAAGCTGGAAAATGGAGAATATATTCTGAACGGGGAAAAACTATTCGTCCCTTATGCAGCAATAGCGGACTACATGCTGGTGGTTGCCCGCATCAAGAAAGACCGTGTGCTGGACAAAGGGTTTACCCTGTTCATCGTGGACCGGAATAAATCCGGTATTGATGTAGAGACCATTCCTACGATTACAGGTGAAATGCAGTGCCGTGTCCGGTTAAAAGGTGTCAAACTGTCTGAAAGTGATGTGCTGGGAATGGCAGGTAATGCCGGGAATGCACTGGGGCGAATCCTGGATAAAGCCAGCTTGCTTAAATGTGCTGAGGTATCGGGGGCCTGCCAGTCCGTATTGGATATGACGAATACCTATGCCAGGGAAAGGCTGCAATTCGGAAAGCCGATCGGCTCATTCCAGGTCATACAGCACAGGCTGGTAGACATGCTTATCGATGTTGAAGGCTTACAGTATCTCGTGTCCCAGGCCGCCTGGCTGATGAGCATCGGCGCTGACTGCGGTGAACAGCTCGCCATGGCCAAAGCCAAAGCAAACGAAGTCTATCAGCGTGTTGCCCTTAGCGGGGTGAAAATTCACGGCGCAATCGGGTTCTCGATGGACCATGATATCGGACTTTATTATCGCCGCGTAATAGCATCGAAGTTCTTCCCCAGGGACACTGATTATTACCTTGAAAAAGTTGCAAGGGGAATCGGGCTCTAGAATTCAAATATCATGAGAAAACTGATTACGAGGAGGCATCGATGAGAAAGGTGGCTGTTATCGGGGTAGGAATGACTAAATTCAGCGGCAAACAGGGAAAAACGGCTGTCGAGTTGTTCACTGAAGCCGCTGCCGATGCTATTAATGAGTCCAATCTTAAACCCAAAGACATTCAGGCATTGTTTGTCGGCAATGGCCTGGGAGATTTTGAGGAAGGGCAGGCTCAAATTCAGGCGTTCTGTGCAGACAGCATAGGCGCTTTCAATGTACGGGCGAACAGGTATGAAAATGCCTGTGCGTCTGCATCTGCGGCAATTCAAGATGCGTTCATGTGGGTCGCCGGGGGATTCTATGACGTGGTGCTGGCAGGCGGAACGGAGGTGGCTACTAAGATGGGTACACCCCTGGCGACCCGGACTTTCGGTATGTTCAGTGACAGCCGCTATGAGTTTCCCGTGGGGATAACCTTTCCCGGTGTGTTTGCGCTGCTTGCCAACCTGTATTCGAAGAAATACAATGTGCCTCTGGCCGAGTTAAAAAGGCAGATGGCCCAGGTATCGGTAAATTCGCATTACTATGCTGCGCGCAATCCCAAAGCACAAATCCAGAAAGAGATTACCATAGATGATGTATTGAACAGTCTTATGGTGGCTTGTCCGGTCCAACTTCAGGATTGCTGTCCTTTTACCGACGGTGCGGCTGCGCTGGTTTTGGCCTCGGAAGAAGTTGCCTCCAGGTTAACATCAAAGCCGGTTTATATTGCCGGTATCGGACAGGCATCATCGGGCAACCTGATGTCACAAAAAGAACACCTGCCGCACCTTTATTCAAGGGAATTGGCGGTCAGGCAGTCCTATAAAATGGCGGGTATGACGCCGGCAGATATCGATGTCGTTGAAGTTCACGACTGTTTCAGCATAGCTGCCATTATTGCACTTGAAAGCCTTGGTTTCTTTGAATACGGCAAAGCCGGGGAAGCGGTAATCAGGGGTGAGACAAAGATCGGCGGTAAGATAGCCGTTAACCCATCCGGTGGCTTGAAGGCCAAAGGGCACCCGATAGGCGCAACCGGCGCAGCGCAGGCATATGAGATAGTCAAACAGCTCAGGGGTGAATGCGGTGTACGGCAGGTCGAGGGTGCAAAGGTCGGCATGACGGATACGCTGGGTGGCGATGGCGGGACTCTCGCCAATATTATTTTCAAGCGGGGCTGGTAACTCATTTGAGATAAGGGAATAGGAGAAGACAAATGGAACACAAACTGACCTTTAAAGACTATAACGAGGCCCTGAAAAAGAACAGGCTGCTGGGTCAAAAATGTGAAAGCTGCGGCGCTGTAATAACCCCTCCAAGACTCGCTTGCCGCCAGTGCGGCTCATATGAATTGAGTGCCATTGACTTGAAGGGTAGCGGCCGTATACAGTCCTTTACGGTCATCAATGTCCCTCCTGAAGGCCGGGTAACAGATGGGCCTTATATCGTTGTGATGGTTGAGCTAAACGAAGGTCCCTGGATCATGGGCAATTTGTCCGGTATACGGCCTGACGATGTAACAATAGATATAATCGGGCAATCCGTGATCATGGGACAATCCATTACCGTCTCCGATAAATATTCCGGTGGTGAGGTTGCCGGGCCTGTGTTTCTTCTGCAGGCATCCTGAGGTTCGCAATATTGCGCAGTTAGTTTATTTAACTGCTGACTTGGCATAAAATGGTATCAACTTCTGTTCATCTAATGTAAAAAAAGATATTTAAGGGGCAAATATGGCTGAAAACCAGCAGGGTCGTTATGAATTAAAGCACAGGGTCAGGGTGGTTACGGCAACCAGCCTGTACGACGGGCATGATGCTTCCATCAATATAATGCGCAGGCTTATCCAATCAGGTGGGGCCGAAGTAGTCCACCTGGGACATAGCCGCTCAGTGTCTGAAATCGTGGAAGCAGCCTTACAGGAAGATGTGCAGGCCATAGCAGTTTCTTCCTACCAGGGCGGTCACATGGAATTCTTTAAGTACATGCGCGATATACTGGTGAAAAGCGGCGCCGGCCACATTCGTTTATTCGGTGGAGGGGGTGGTGTTATCAGGCCGGATGAGAGTAAGGAACTTCAAAAATATGGGATCGAGCGCATCTACGATCCCGAAGACGGCCGTAAAATGGGACTTATGGGGATGATCGATGACCTGCTGCAGCGCAGTGATTTCCATACGATTGATATACCAACGGGAAATGCTAAATCGAGGAAAGGGGCCGGGGTTCCTGGACCGGATAGCCTGGGGACAGGGCAGATGGAGCAGGTGGCCCGTATGATAACGCTGGCCGAGATGGGTGTCGACCCGTGGAAGAAATACAGTGAAATCATTAATGAAAAAGCAAAGCAAAGCAAAGCTCCTGTCATAGGATTGACGGGGACCGGCGGCGCAGGTAAAAGTTCGCTGCTGGATGAGCTGGTACTTCGCTTCCGCCATGACAATCCCGGCAAGACCGTGGCAATCCTTTCGGCTGATCCATCCAAGAGAAGGACAGGGGGGGCGCTGCTCGGCGACCGGATACGTATGAATTACGTGTATGGCGACGGAGTTTATATGCGTTCCCTGGCTACCCGGGGATCGAAGACAGAACTTCCCGAAGTCATCCAGGATGCTATTTCTATTGTCAAAGCCGCCGGCTATGACCTGATATTGATTGAAACAGCCGGTATTGGACAGGGAGATACCGCAGTTGTGGATATTGCGGATATCTGTCTCTACGTGATGACTGCAGAATACGGCGCACCCACACAACTCGAAAAGATCGACATGCTGGATTATGCGGATATAGTAGTGCTGAACAAGTTTGACCGTAAGGGAGCGGAAGACGCCTTGCGTGACGTACGAACGCAGCTGCGTCGATCGAAAACACTGTTTGAAAAGCCGCTTGAAGAAATGCCTGTCTACGGTACAATTGCCGCCAGATATAACGACGAAGGCGTAAATGGCCTTTATAAGGGTCTCATTAACCTGGTTTCGAAAAAAACGGGCCGCAAATTCGTTTGCCGGATACCGGAGGACCAGGTCACGCTCACCAGCGGCGTAAGGCATATTATTCCGCCCGACCGTATCCGTTACCTGGGGGAAATTACGGACACAATAAGAGATTACAAGAAGGCAGTTCATCATCAGGCGGAGATAGCGCGCCGCCTTCAGCATTTGCGCACAGCACTGATGGAGATAAAAGAGGAAAGCGCTCGCCAGGTATTGGAAAAGCATATCGAAACACTCTACGCGAAACAGTCCCCTGAGGCCCGCAAACTGCTGGAAGGTTGGGACGACCTGCGTGAATCCTACCATGGTGAAGTGTTCCGCTATAAGGTACGCGGACAGGAATACAAGGTGCAGCTGAAGGAGCTGACGCTGGCAGGTACTGCCATACCCCGTGTGATAGTCCCGGATTTGAATGATGACGGCGAGGTTCTGGAGTATTTGATGCTGGAAAACGTACCCGGTCGGTTCCCTTTTACTGCAGGGGTATTTCCTTTTAGAAGGCAGGGAGAGGAGCCCAAGCGCCAGTTTGCCGGTGAAGGCGGCCCGGTACGTACAAACGAGCGCTTTCATTACCTGTCCCGCAACGATGAAGCCAAGAGACTCTCTACAGCATTCGACTCCGTAACGCTCTATGGAGAGGATCCCCAGGAAAGACCGGATATATTCGGCAAGGTGGGTGAGTCGGGTGTCTCGATCTGTACAATCGAAGATATAAAGAGACTCTATGCAGGTTTTGACCTCTGCTCGCCAAGTACGTCCGTGTCGATGACGATCAACGGCCCGGCCCCGGTAATGCTGGCGTTTTTCCTGAATTGCGCTATTGATCAGCAGGTGGATAATTTTGTTAAGAAAAACGGCAGAGTGCCTTCCTTTGAAGAGCATGAAAGAATTATGGCCGAAACCCTGTCCAATGTGCGGGGAACGGTGCAGGCGGATATTCTGAAGGAAGACCAGGGACAGAATACATGCATCTTTTCCACCGAGTTTGCGCTGAAGATGATGGGTGACATACAGGAATATTTCATCAGGCATAATGTCCGCAACTATTATTCCGTATCAATATCCGGCTATCATATAGCCGAAGCCGGTGCCAACCCTGTCACGCAGGTTGCCTTCACTTTGGCCAATGGCTTTACTTACGTGGAGTATTATCTGCAGCGCGGGTTCCCGATTGACTCATTCGCACCCAACCTCTCATTCTTCTTCTCCAATGGAATGGATGCGGAATATGCTGTAATTGGGCGTGTGGCGCGCAGGATTTGGTCCATCGCCATGAAGCACAAGTACGGTGGAAATGAGCGAAGCCAGCAATTGAAATACCATATTCAGAC
>JBEKCL010000165.1:0-12164 GCA_050014895.1 Dehalococcoidia bacterium | reverse complement strand
GGCATTGAGGCTTTCCAGAACGGACAATACGATAACGCTGGCTTGTATTTTCAAAGGGCTATCCAGTCGGATCCCAGCAACCCGGCAGTCTGGAACAACCAGGGCCAGGTCCTGGATGCACAAGGAAAGTTCAGCCAGGCTATCGATGCTTACGGACAAGCTATCAAGCTCGACGGCAATTTTGCAGACGCGTGGTCGAACAAGGGCTTGTCATATTACAATCTCCAGCAGTACAACACAGCATTAGACTGCTTTAATAAAGCCATAGCATTGAAGGACAATGTGGCAACGTACTGGTTTAACAAAGGACAGACACTAATCGCACTGGCAGAATACGGTGAGGCGGAGGTGGCCTATGATAAGGCCACATCTTTAGAGCCTACCGATGTCAACGCGTGGGATCAGAAAGCGTATTCACAGATGAAGTTGGGAAAATATGATGATGCTCTATCCACGGTCGACAGGGCGCTTGTTCTCGATGATCATAGCGCTTTGGCCTGGAGTTACAAGGCCAAGTCCCTCCACCAATTGAGGCGATATGACGAAGCGCTTGCCGCTTGGGATAAAGCCCTAGCCATCGATCCAGATAACGCTGAGCTACGGAATGGCAGGGCTTTGACGACTCAAGCAATGCATCACAACTATATGCCAGACTTGGATTAAGATTACGCTTGAAGCCCCTTGTGGGATATACTGCAGCTTGTACCGATGCTTTGTAAGCAAAGAATTCACGACCGCAGTCGTTTTGAATACTCTGCATCGGCATTTGTATCTCTTCGATGCAGCAGTAGCGCTGATGTTGAGGTCAAGACGGATACCTATACTGTGATAAGTCAGATAGCGGGAAAACAAATTAATCAAGCAATTTACATCCCAAAAAGTAAACCCATAATGAAATAATTGCGATCTACGGTCGAAAATCCAAATATGTATCTATCCTTGATTCAATGTTGATGTACATGGTCAGGAACTTGCTCATGACCATGTATAAACTCCTGATGCCGACGCTTGCAGTCTGCGCCGTTGCATCTGTTAATGCGAATGATCGTTGCAACAAAATCATCACATAATCGTTATATAAAAAGTAGATATGAAAATTGCGCTGGGGCAAGCCCTGAACCGACTTTTTCTGAAGGAGGAAATGTCAATGAAGAAGTTCTTTGCGTATAGTGTTGATGGCGTGATGACCGCACTAATGCTAGCGCTCATTTGTATCGGCGTTCACTCTAATTCAATATATCATCAATGTTGTAATATTCGACAAGTCTGGCCATGAGGTTAGGGGGCAGGTTGATTTTGATGTCGCTGGTTCCTGCTTACGTATTGGCTTCAGACGATATCAGGTTGCTCAGTTCGGACACCAAAATAGATTTCCCCAATTCGCTCACCTTCAATGTAAAGGCGGACAGTGGTCAAAAGGTGCGACAAAAGGATGCCCATCCGATTGAATGGACTAAAGATGTTGTATACCCTGGGCAACTTAAACATAAATACGCTGATTTATTCAACTAAGTACTAGATTACATCTTAGAAATATTTCTAATGGCCAGAACAGCATGGATGACAAAACTCATTGTACCCTTCTTGCTGCTAATAATTGCGGCTGTGTCGCTGTATGTCAGAATTGCGCTTCCATATAGTAGCGTTTTTACCTCAAGTATAATCAAGTTCACGGACGCCGACGCTTACTATTACATGCGTCTTGTTGACAATATTGTATATAACTTTCCTCATCTCACGCCGTTTGATCCGTATTCCTTATACCCCAGTGGCGCACCTACAGCATCTTCGCCTGACCTGTTTGCCTACCTTCTGGCTTTTGTGGTTCGCGTGCTGGGACCCGGTAGTTTCTCGCAGCAAAGTATTGATACGATAGCGGTTTACATACCTCCGGTTCTCGGAACGCTGATTATTATTCCGATCTATTTCATCGGCAGAGAGATCTTTAATCGCTGGGTAGGCCTTCTGGCAGCCGCCATATTCGTTGTCATTCCCGAAGAAATCGGACGATCGCTACTTGGCGACACGGGCCATCAAGTCGCCGAAGTCCTTTTTACGACCACATTCATGATGTTCTTTATAATGGCTTTGAAACGAGGGTATGAATTTGACCCGAGAAAACCGTTAAATGAGCAATGGCGCTCGGCGAGGCGGTCGTTAATCTTCAGTATATGCGCCGGTATCTGCCTCGGGATATACTTCCTTACATGGGCAGGTGCGCTATTTTTCACCCTCTTACTTTTTATTTATTTTCTTATCCAGTTCATCATTGACCACTTGCGCGGCAAACCGGTTGATGACCTCGGACTGACCGGGTTTGTCGTGGGTTTGGTCGCCCTATTGATTATTGTGGTCTGGCGCTTCGAAATGCACAGCGTGGTACCTATGCTGCTTTTTACGCTTTTTACGCTTTTCATGTCTGCTTTCTCCAGGTATCTGCGCTCACGGCGCAGTAATGCCTGGTACTTCCCACTCACAATCGCAGTCGTTGGTGTCCTGGCCGCCGCGATTATTTTTCTGGTACACCCTTCTTTCCTGAGGGAAACGCTTGAGTTGGCAGGGTTGTTTTTCATACCCAACTTGTCCATCACCAATATGGAGATGCAGCCTTTGTTGTTCACACTTGGACGTTTTACTTGGGACGCTATCTTCGATAGCTTTACAATCATTTTTTACCTTAGCTTGGCAGGCATTGCTGTTCTTATCTATCACGTGGTAAAGACAGGCAAAAGAGACAATGTCTTGCTAGCTGTCTGGTGCGCTGTGATGTTGTACGCAACCTTTGCGGAGCGGCGCTTCGGCTACTATTATGGCGTGACAGCGGCATTGCTTACAGGTTATCTGTGCTGGCTGTTCCTGAGCCTGGCAGGTTTTGGAAAAACACTGGCAACTGAGACGGCGGAGGCCGTCAGAACGGTATCGAAAAAAGCCAGGCGAAAGCATGCACTCGCTACACAAGGCAAGCCGAGTAAACGTGCGATGTTGCTTGCCTCCCAGGCGCTCAGCGTCATTGCGGTGTTATTCTTTGTATTTTATCCCAATTTCGGTCCCTTGCCCGATGGGGCAAGGCCAATCAATGATAGGGCCAGTCACCCTTCGTTTGCTCCTTCCGATGCCTGGTGCGATGCGCTTACCTGGCTGCGGAAGAACACACCGGAACCCATGGGTGATGCAAGCGCCTATTACAAATTATGGGCGCGGCCTGCCGACGGTGAGCAATTCAACTATCCTAATACGGCATACGGCGTCCTTGCATGGTGGGATACCGGATATTTAATAACACGTATAGGTCGGCGTATACCATTGACGAATCCTGCAATGGGCCACCTGGTGCAGAATAAATATGCAGCGTTTTTTATGACGGAGGACGTGGCACAGGCCGGGGAATTGCTTAAATCGGGTGGCGGAAGGTATATCATTATAGATTTCGATACCGCTTTGCCTCTGAAATTTTACAATATTGCGGCTTCGAGCGGGAATAACAAAGAAAAATACTATGACGTGTATTACCAGAAGCAGGGTAATGCCATGACACCACTGATACTATTCTACCCTGAATATTACCGCACCGTTATGGTCAGGCTCTACAATTTCGATGGTAAAGCGGTGACGGAAAGCAACGTGACTGCCATTTCTTACCAAGATGCAATAGATGCATCGGGGCAGTCATATAAAAAGATAACAGATTACAAGACATTCAAGACCTTTAACGAGGCGCAGGCCTATGTTGCGCAGCAAAAGACCGGCAACTATAAGATCGGCGGGGTAGACCCCTTTGTCAGCCCGGTGACGATGGATGCCCTGGCTGATTACAAGCTTGAGTACGGTTCAGTAGCCACCAAGCCTACCCCGATAGGTGGCACGGTACCGGAGGTGAAGGTGTTCCAATACATTAAACATTGAACGCGTGGAAAGCCCGAGGCTGCAAATTCCTATTCTATCTAATTGAACTTATTCAGTAATTGTTGGAGAGGATAAATGATCAAACGAGTCTTGATTGCATTGGCATTGCTTTTGATATCGCTGGTTCCTGCCTATGTATCGGCCGCAGACGATATCAGGTTGCTCAGTTCGGACACCAAAATAGATTTCCCCAATTCGCTCACCTTCAATATAAAGGCGGACAGCCCCGCCACTATTAACAGGGTCAGGTTGCGGTACCAAGTGGACGAAAAGACATATGCACCCTCCTATGCTGAGGCATGGCCCGAATTCCAACCTGCCAAGAATATATCCACCAGTTGGACCTGGGACATGCGAAAGGGCAGCCTGCCGCCGGGGGCAAAAATAACTTACTGGTGGGTCATCCAGGACGACGCCGGAGATCAATTCACTTCACCACAGGACACTGTTTACTTCGATGACACGCGCTATAAGTGGCAAAACATCTCGGACCAGATGATAACCCTTTACTGGTACCAGGGCAGCAACTCATTTGCCGGCGAGCTTTTGAAAGCTGCAGTCGCTGCCAGGGCCAGGCTGGAGAATGATGCGGGAGTAGTCTTGGATAAACCCGTCAGCATTTATATTTACACCAGCTATGACGACCTGCGTGGCTCCATCGTGGCGCCCCAGGAGTGGACGGGGGGCGTAGCCTACTTCGCGTTCAATATCATCGCGATTGGCATTTCACCGGACAATCTTGACTGGGGAAAGGAGGCGCTGGCGCATGAAATGGGTCATCTCGTCACGCATCAGGTAACAAACAGCCCTTACGTGTCCGAACTTCCTCCCTGGCTTGATGAAGGCCTGGCCATGCACGCCCAAGGCCCGCAGAGCGATTCCGACAAAGCGGCACTTAAAAAGGCCATTGCTGATGGCACCATTGCTACGCTAGAGACGTTATCCAGTCCATTCTCAGCCGACCCTAACGAGGCGTTTTATTCCTACGCTGAAAGCCGGAGCGTGATCGAATATCTAGTGAGCAATTTTGGAAAGAACAAGATCAATGAGCTGCTGGTCGTGCTAAATGATGGCAATACTATGGACAATGCCCTGATGAAAGTCTACGGGTTCGATCTAAACGGGCTTGATAAAGCCTGGATGGACTGGCTGATGTCACAGCCCAGCAAGAATACCGGTGCCAGCGCCAAGACCCTATTCCTGACCGTTGGCGCGTGGCTGAATCCATCTAAATTAACCTATGCGGGAGCAACGGGTTAAGATATGAATAAGACATCCTATATTATTCTTTACCAAAAGGCTGGTCGAGGCGGGCGAGTTGCTCGCCATACCCGTGCTAGACCATATAATTGTCAGTGATGTGGGCTATACAGCATGAAATCGAGGAATTTAATTTGAGGTACATATAATGAAAAACCGCCTACTAATTTCGAGTGCACTTATCGTCGCCGTTCTTGTACTTTCTACCCTGGCAGGTTGCGCTCCGCCACAGAAAAACATTAGCAATTTCGATACAACGGCCGGAGGCAGCAGTACCCTGAACCTCTGGGACAGCGGGCCGCTCACGCTCGACCCGGCCATTTCCAGCGAGATGTCGTCTCACATTTACGTCATGCAGATATTTAGCGGCCTGGTGAAGTTTGATGCCCAGCTGAAGCCAGTGGGCGATATTGCTGAGACCTGGGATATAAGCCCCGACGGGAAGACCTACACATTCAATTTGCGCAAGGACGTGAAATTCCATGATGGCAGGACGCTTACGGCAGCCGACTTCAAGTACTCGCTTGAGCGCACCTGCAACCCTGCCACTCGCTCACAGACCGCTTCCACTTACCTGGGAGATATCGTAGGAGTCGATGCAGTCCTATCCGGCACGACCAAAGAAATCAGTGGCGTGGAGGTAGTTGATCCTTACACGCTGAAAATCACCATAGACGCTCCCAAAGCCTATTTTCTCTCCAAGCTGGCATACCCGACTGCCTTTGTTGTGGACTCCACGAACGCCGAATCGGGGCCCAACTGGTGGCAGAAACCCAACGGGACCGGCCCCTACAAGCTGACAAAATACAACGAGGACTCGCTGATATTGCTAGAGCCGAACCAGTATTACTACGGGCAAAAGGCCACTGCTGCAGTCGCCTTCCATATTCTAACGGGAATGCCCATGTCGCTTTACGAAACAGGCAAGATCGACGTGGTCGAAGTTGCCAAGGACAATATCGACAGGGCGACTGATCCTGCCGGACCTTTTGTCAAACAGCTCCACATTTACCCAGAATTCAGCCTTCAATACATAGGATTCAATACCAGTAAGCCGCCCTTCGATGATCCGCTGGTCAGACAGGCTTTCTGCCGTGCTGTCGATAAGGACCGAGTAATCAAACTGATCCAACAGGACATGGTTACCGGGGCCAAGGGCATAATACCCACGGACATGCCTGGCTATAACAAGGACGTTAAGGGCCTTGATTATGATCCGGCCAAAGCCAGGGAACTGCTGGCCGAGTCCAAGTACAGTTCCGGCCTTCCGCCTATTACAGTTACGGTGGCGGGCTTCGGTGGAGTGGATGTGGAAGACTATCTGGGTGCTATCATACTCGACTGGAAGAAAAACCTCGGAGCGAACATCACTGTAAGATTGCTCGATTCAGGCGCCTTCAACTACAACCTGCGGGAAGAGATGGACAATATGTACGCACTGGGATGGATAGCGGATTACCCAGATCCGCAGAACTTCCTCGATACGCTTTTTTACACGGGCGGAGAGTACAACGACAGTCGTTACTCTAACAAGGACCTGGACGCTCTGCTGGACAAAGCGGGGATTGAAAAGGACTATGATACTCGCATGGCCCTCTACCAGAAAGCCGAGCAAATGGTGGTTGACGATGCGCCCATCATGCCGCTCTGGTTCGGGCGGAGTTACATGCTGATCAACCCTAGAGTAGGCAATTACAGCATTGGCCCGCTGGGAGTACCCAGCCTCAACCTAGTTACGCTGGGGAAACAGTGACTTTTCAAATAACGCCTGATAGAGGAGTTCACTCGTGGATAATAGTGCGCTTGAAACCCATTATGGGATATACTGCAGCCTGTGTACAGGAAAGAGGATTCCCTCAATTCACCCTAATACTATAATTATATTTCTACTAAATTACGCTGATAGGGTCAACTTCTCATATTCGCAAAGTTAAGGCTACAATTTGTTGCAAGGATGGGCGAAATGATATTTAAAAAGATACCTAGTTGGGTGTTAGTGCTATCCCTACTCATGATAATTGTGGTAGCGGCGTTGTGGTTAAGGGTGGTGCTACCGTACAATCAGGTATTTGTCAACGATTGGGTAAAGTTGACTGGCGTAGATGCATATTATTACGGAAGGCTTGTAGATAATCTTGCCAACCATTTCCCCAATCTTACGCAGTTCGATCCATACTTCATATTCCCAGGTGGTATTAGCACTACTACAGAACCGAATTTCTTCGCATATTTGTTGAGCGGAGTTGCATGGTTGCTGGGATTGGGCAAGCCCACCCAGCATTTTGTTGACACGGTGATTGTTTTTATACCGCCTATACTGGGAGCCCTTACTGTAATTGCCGCTTTTTTTGTTGGAAAAGCCCTAAAAAATGTAAAAATGTATGGACGGGGCTGCTGGCAGCGGGTATGCTGGCGGTTATGCCGGGTGAGTTTCTGGACCGGTCACTTTTGGGTTATACCGATCACCATGTCGCCGAGACGTTGTTCGTTACGTGCTTTATCCTGTTTGTTATGCTGGCATTCAAAGAAAGTGAAAACCTCAGCCTTGGTAGCATACGGGAAAAGGGCTGGAAATCTGTTGTCAAACCTTTGGTTTATTGCGCAATAGCCGGACTGTCGCTGGCGTTATATATGCTTATCTGGGCAGGTGCCGCGCTGCTGCTCCTAATATTCGTCCTGTTCCTGGTGGTTCAAATAATCATCGACTATGCAAAAGGACGGAGTATCTACACAACCGGCGCACTGGGGGTAGCTATTATTCTTGTCGGGCTGATAATTTATTTCCCTTCAGCCAGAAGCTATTTTACTTCATTGGCCGTTGCAGGAGCGATTATTCTCGTCGTTATCATGACAGTAGTTGCAGCTTTAATGTCCGCCCGCCATATCAAAAGCGGATATTTCATTTTGGTGCTAGCTGCGGCAGGTATGGCAGGGATGGGTTTGTTGTACCTTGTGTCGCCGGCAACATATGCTCTTTTATTTGACCGGTTAGCGGGTGTATTTGGTTGGTACCCGGGGACAACGGTTATGGAGATGCAGCCTCTCCTCCTGCAGGGTAATGAGTTTACTTTTGGGGTTGCGTACGGAAATTTCACAATAGGTCTGTTCTTGGGTCTTGCAGGCTTAATATTAGTGACCTACCAGGCGGTAAAAAAACCGGATCCGTTGAAAATACTGCTTATTATTTGGAGCGTACTAATGGTATTGGCGGCGATGGCTATGAGGAGATTTGCCTACTATTTGGCCGTCAATTTCGCGGTACTCTCAGGTTATTTTATCTGGTGGATACTTGACTTGGTTGGATTCAACAGGCAGCGTGTGCCGGAGGATAACAAACATCCTGCTGCTCGGACTAAGGCTGCCAGGAGGCGTGAGGCGAAGATAGAAAAATCAAGTAAAGGCAATCCTGTATTCATGGCAATTGTACTGGTAGTATCCATATTTGTTATGGTTTATCCAAATCTTGGGCCGTTACCCGATGGTAGTAAGCCGTCCATCGATATTGCAACACGTCCGCTGTTTGCCCCGTCCAACGCATGGTTTGAATCGCTTGAATGGCTGCGTTCTAATTCTCCTGAGCCGCTGGGGGATGCAAACGCGTATTACGGGCAGTACAAAGCACCCGGCGAACCTGGTGGATATGTCTATCCCCAGAATGCTTACGGAGTTCTATGCTGGTGGGATTACGGATATTGGGTAACGCGTATTGCCAGAAGGATACCCATTTCAAATCCTGGTACTAACGGGACAATGGGCGAGGCTAAATACTTGATGGCTCAGGATGAATTGTCCGCCGCCAGCGCGATCAAAGATATAAATATCAAATACGTTATAGTAGATGATGAGATAGCTTCGTATGATAGCAAGTTTTTTGCCTTACCGACTTGGATTGGCAGCTCGTATGAAGAATACTATGATGTTTATATTCAGAAACAGAATGATAAATATGTTCCAATTGTGCTGTT
Organism: Dehalococcoidia bacterium; assembly: GCA_050014895.1. Lineage (GTDB taxonomy): Bacteria > Chloroflexota > Dehalococcoidia > GIF9 > UBA5629 > JAFGLP01. Next base: position 3,036 of record JBEKCL010000165.1, on the reverse strand, counting down.
TTACCCAGAATATTACCAGGCCATGGTTGTAAGGCTGTACAACTTCGAAGGTAAACAGGTAGTTCCCAGCGACGTTAATGTGGTTGGTTACGATAATGCCAAAGCCAGCGATGGCAAACAGTACAAGGTGATAAACGAGATTAGAAAATTTAACTCCAGGCAGGAGGCAGAGCAGTTCATTGCTTCGCAGAAGCCGAAAATGTACCGGATCGTAGGTATGGATCCTTATATCAGCCCCGTACCGCTGGATGCTCTTAAGAACTATAAGTTAGTATATAGCTCAAGCCAGAAGAAACAAGACGGCCAGGTTACGACGTCATATGTCAAGATTTTTCAATATCAGCCATAGTTCCTTCTGCCAATGCGGTGAACACATTGACTACTTTGACTGGGTTATTTTCTGATAGCACTACGAGTAGGACGTACTTAACTATGCCATTTGGAAAAGCGCCAGGCCGGTGCAAATACTCTGAACTGGCTAAGCCAGTCATAGCGATGATCGCCGTCCCGATGTACTCCGGGCCCTTGACAATGACATCTTGCAGTGATGTTCCTGCAAACAAATACCAACATTTTGCGTTATTATATCTAAGCTTGTAACTTCTTTAAAAATATGAGCCGTTCACGAATCGAAATAATAGTCTGCGCTGTCCTTCTGGCGCTTATCTTTGCGCTGTCCCTCACCCTGCGTATTGCCGTGCCTTGGAACCACGTGTTCATGGCACAATGGATAAAATTCACGAGTAACGATGCCTATTTCTATATGCGGCTGCTGGACAACCTATCGAGCCATTTCCCCCAATTGGGCAGCTTTGACCCATTCTTCGTGTACCCCTCTGGCATGGATCTCGGCGGAGTACGTCTCTTCTTTGTGTACTTCATGGGATTTTTTACATGGCTGTTTGGCGGAGCTACGCCGTCACAACAAATTGTAGACATGGTGGGTGTATTATTCCCGGCAGTGCTGGGTGCCCTGCTGGTCTTCCCCATTTTTTTCATAGGCCGTGCGGTTTTCAATAAATGGGCAGGGCTTGCTGCCTCACTGTTCATCGCCCTTATTCCCGGGGAATTTCTGGCGCGCACGTTGCTAGGCAACACGGACATTCACGCTCTGGAAATATTGTTGCCCACACTTTTCATTTTATTCGTTATACTAGCCGCACAGTCCTGTAAAGGCATCACTTTGCATCCCTTTGTGCCTGATACATGGCGCAAACTGGTCAAACCATGTATCTACAGCCTGATTGCAGGCTTATTTCTGGGCCTTTACCTATTATCATGGGAGGGCGCCCTTTTTTTTGTTCTCATCAGCTTTGTATGGCTGGTATTACAGACCATCATCAATCATGTAAGGGTCCTGGCATCCGGGTACCTCGGCATAATAGGTGCCGCTTTCTATCTTGTGGCTCTGCTGATATCACTGGCCCTGCCAGCGTCAGCAATAATATGGCTTTCTCTCGGAATAGCCGTTCTGGCTGCCGTAGCACTGCCACTGCTGTCCTGGCTTATGAAGAAACGGAACCTCCAGGCCGGCTATTATCCCCTGGTGGTCATTGCGCTAGCAGCTCTAGGCATTCTGGGCATTTACCTGCTCGACCCGCAATTTTTACGCACTATGTTCAATCTGCTGGCCGGTTTCTTCGGCTGGAATCCGGGGTCTACTATTGCCGAATCTCAGCCTCTCTTGATCAACCATGGCACATTCACACTCGATATGACCTGGGGCAACTATACTGCCGGTTCAATAATGGCGCTGATCGGCCTGGCTATCGTTATCTACCGGGTCATAAGGGAAGGCACGGAGGGGATCACACTCTTGGCGATCTGGAGTGCAATGACTCTCCTGGCCGCCCTGGCTCTAAGGCGCTTTGCCTATTATCTCGCCGTGGATGTTGCATTGTTATCAGGCTATACGGGCTGGCTGATACTCAGAGCATCGGGATTAAAAGACGCCCCGGCAAAGACAGCGGCCAACATCAACGCAAGCAAGAAAAAAGCCAAGGGCAAGACGGCAGCGAAAAAGGCCGGCTCAAAGACCGGAACCAACCCGGCGCTGACTGCGGTGGGCATTGCGGCGGTCGCCTTCCTGGCCATTTACCCTAATACCGGCCCTTTGCCAGGTGGTGACAGGCCGTTCTTCGATGTTGCCACAAAAGCGCTGTATACACCTTCCAACGCCTGGTACGAAACGCTTGACTGGATGCGCAAAAATACCCCGGAACCTTTCGGCGACCCGCAATATTACTACCGGTATTACAGGCAGGAACCCGTCAATCAGTCTTATGCCAACTCTCCCGCCACCTATGGAGTGTTATGCTGGTGGGACTATGGCTACTGGGTCACTCGGATAGCTCACCGCGTTCCTGTCACTAATCCCGGCACGGCGCAGTTGGGCGAGCAGAATTTCTACATGGCGCAAGACGTACAGCAAGCGGTTAAAACCGGCCTGGCAAACGGCGTGAAGTATGTGCTGGTGAACGACTATCTGATAAATTGGAACAGTGGGTTCCCCATTGTGGCATCTGACGCCCTTGATTCAGCGTCAAAATACTTCGAGATATATTACCGCCAGCAGAACGGCTCGCTATCGCCGACACTTCTTTACTATCCGGAATACTATAAGACGCTGGCAGTTCGGCTTTATTGCTTCGATGGCAAGAAATTCACACCCTCAGAGACCGCCGTCATCTCATGGGAAGCCAAAACGGGAGCGGACGGACGGCCTTATAAGGAGATAACCGGATTAAAAACATTCCGTAGCTATGGGGATGCAATCGATTTTGTCAACGCACAAACATCGGGCAACTGGCGCATCGTCGGAAAGGACCCCAACGTTAGCGCGGTACCGCTCGACGAATTGCAGGACTTCCAACTCGCCTACGGTTCCAGCCAGAAGGTGAAGATCGGTACAACAGAGACGTCTGAGGTGAAGCTGTTTGAATACCTGGGGACCGTTAAGTAAGCTCCAAATTCCGAGAACATTTGCAACTTTCTTCAATTGTCTGTAGTTTGGAATTTGGAGCTTGGAATTTATTT
>JBEKCL010000164.1:0-7723 GCA_050014895.1 Dehalococcoidia bacterium | reverse complement strand
CCGGGGACTTCTTTCTCTATCACTGATTTTGTTGCCTCGGGGGTCACGTCTCTCGGGCTAATGCCGGTGCCTCCCGTTGTGACGATGAAATCCATCTCGCCGCTGTCCGCCCACGTTGATAATGTCATGGCGATGGTCCTGGCCTCGTCGGGGACTATTAGATGCTTGGCTACCGTGATTTCATTATCGTCAAATACATTGACTATGTATTCCCCGCTGGCATCGGCGCGTTCACCCGCCGCCCCCTTGTCGCTTATAGTAAGAACACCGGCTTTATACATCTTTATTCCTGATCAAAATGACTGCGTTCCTTATTATACCAACCTTTTTAAGGGTACGGAGCATTGCCAGTATTGAGCTGGCTATAATATCTTTCACGAAAGGCTTCAGGAAAATAGGTTTGCCGTTGACCGTAACCTCCATATCCGGGGGCATATTGTCCATGATTTCCTTTTCGATGAAATCGGCAATACCTTCAGCATCGTCACGCCTGAACTGGGGTATTTTGAGTTTAAGCTTTTCATCTGAGACGATGGCGTACAGCTCGGACTCTTTGAATAAGGGGTCTGTCTTTTTTCCTTTATGCACCTCTATCTTCGGCAGTTTAGTGCTCTTGAAACCCTCTGCCAGGACGATATCGTAACCCTGGCCCAGCGCCTTCAGCGCCTCCTCCAGTCCGGGTTCTCCGCTGATATTTTTGAATATGGTGATGCGTGAAGGCGAAGCTACTACTGTAGCGTCGCTGCCGGCCTGGGAGAAACGCCAGGTGTCTTTGCCGGTTGTGTCCATGTCCACCATCTGGTGTGCATGCTTTATGGCTGCTACCTTAAATCCCCTCGACTTGAACTCTGCGACAAGCTTCTCCATCAGCACTGTTTTACCGGAACCGGATTTTCCGACGATCGCAACTACGGGTATCATTGTCACTTCCTTTTATGGCGTTACTGCAACGTTTTCAAGCAGCCTGACCTTTATCCTGCTGCCCGCCTTTGCCACGGCACAATTTTCAGGGACTATCGCCAGGCCGTTGGCGGCTGACATCGAAGTGAGTATGCCTGATCCCTGGGCGCCGGTGAGGAATGCCCTCCAGTTGTCTCCCTCTTTTACCACATGAACGCGTGCATATATGCGCCGCCCGTCGATATTAGGTATGTCCTGGTTGAGGATGGCCGTGATGGTTGCCCTGCACTCGTCCTTCCTTCCCAGCATCTTCAGTATAGCCGGCCTGCCGAATAGCTCGAACGTAACCATCGAGCTAACCGGGTTGCCCGGCAGTCCCAGATGGGGTAAGTTCCCCTGTCCTGCGGGTGTCTTATTGATCACGCCGAATGCCAGCGGTTTTCCCGGCTTCATGCATACAGTCCAGAAATTGATCTGTCCCCTCTGTGCCAGTATATCCTTTACCACGTCATAATCGCCCATCGATACCCCGCCCGACGTGATCAGCATGTCTGCGTCCATAGCTTCATTGATGCTGGCGTTTAATGCTTCCTTGTTGTCACGTGCTATCTTCAGTATCCTGGGTATCCCGCCCGCATTCACAATATTGGCCGCAATGGTATAGCTGTTGCTGTCGTAAATTTTCCCTGGCGTCAGCGGCTGCTCTATTTCGCATAGCTCGTCCCCGGTTGGAAGCACCGCTACAACAGGCCGCCTGATCACCTTCGCTTTTGAGTGTCCCACCGATGCCAGGATGCCTATTTCGGCAGGCCTCAGCAGGGTTCCCTTTTGGACTACGGTCTGTCCTGCCAGGATATCTTCTCCCCTCTGCCGTATGTTCTGCCAGGGCTCCGCCGGCTTGAGTATACCGATTTCCCCGGGATTGGATGTGCCGTTTTTCCTGCTGGCTTCATCGGTTTCCTCGAACCTGACCACAGCATCGGCGCCTGCCGGGATGAAGGCGCCCGTCATAATCCGGATGGCCGTGCCCTTGGTTACGCTTAACTTGGAGACCTGTCCGGCAGGGATTTCTCCAATTACTTTGAGTATGGCAGGAAGGGCTTCGCTGGCCCCGGCTGTATCCTCTGATATAACGGCGTAGCCGTCCATAGCGGAATTATCATGCGGAGGTATGTCAAAGCCGGCTGCAACATCTTCGTCCAGCACCTGGCCCAGACATGACAGCACCGGTTTCTCCTCGGCCTCCAGCACATGCACCGTGCCTAATATCTTCTCCAGCGCCTCTTCAACCGTGATCATATGTGGGAAGTATTATGTTGGCAGCGAATAGAAATGTCAAGGTAGTGCCCCCGTTCCAAGCGAGATGCATACATGGATTTATAAGATTGTCCCTGTCGTACTGGGGGCGTCGAAGAGGGGCTTTACAGGCTGTCTAATAAGTGGCCTTTCTGAAGCTAAGAGCCGGTCGGACACACGATCGAGGTGTGGACTTTTTAGACAGCCTGTTTAGCCCCTCTTATAAAAAGGATTTCCCTCGCCCTTTGAGGGAGGGTTCTCTTATAACCCTATTGATACAGGTTTTGAATTGGTTGCCTGTGAATTTAGGGTATATCTATCTTTGGGCTATATACCTGTGTATATCGGTGATATCAATCTTTTTAGTGCTTACGGGCTATCTTGTTGTTTTATTTATATTCAGTTCAATTGTCATGGCTATAGGTGGCTGTGACATGTTACGAGAAAAACAAGGCAAGTCATCCTTTCTTAGGTTGTTTATTGCGGCCACTACAAGAGAACCAAATGAAAAGAAAGGCGAGAAAACCAATTACTGCAAGGATGCCACCCCCGATGGCAATTGGTGGATTAGTTACACCGGAAGATTGCCCCAAAAGCCCATAAAGTCCAATAAATGCGCCACCAACCCATATAATACAACTGAGAGCAATCCAAATACACCAGTGCTTACACATACACAACCTCCACAGGACGAAAAGTAATGCCTATTATATCAATACAGGAAATACATATGCCGAGGTCTTACAGATGAGTATTGGCGGTCATAATGCTGAAAATAGTACGGTGGTTGCCACCGACAATGACAACCACTGTGAGCACAAGTATTACAGGTGGAACTTATTTATGAGATTGATGATTTCCCACACCGCTATAATCAGCGATATGGCCGCTTTTACTATTTCTAGTAACACGGTATCTCCTATACCCCTCAAATCAAGGGGATACGCCCGAAGTAGCGGGCTACATAATTACATCATCGCGAAAATTTGGAATAGAGTCAACATCAATATGTTTATGGCACAAGAAATTATACAAGGGAGGTCGATTTCGAGTGTATATCAATAGACTTATAAGAGAACCCGAGGGAGAGGGGTCAGGGGGGAGGGTATAAAATGTCATCACGAGGAGCGTAGTCCCGACAGAATCGGGATGGTGATCTACTGTCCTGCAACCCAACCAACCAGCAGATCCCGATGACATCGGGATGACATTTATATGGCCTTTTCCTTCTCGATCTTCCTGAGCTCCGCTCTTAATAACTTCCCCAACATATTCTTGGGCAACGTATCGACAATCTGAACCGCCTTGGGTACTTTATACGTTGGAAGCTTCTGCTTGCAGTATGCAATTATTTCCTCGCTTCCGATCTGCTGGTCCTTGCGCAGCACGCAGAACGCCTTAATCTCCTCACCGTAGGTCTTGTCGGGAATGCCGATTACGCCGGCGTCGGCGATCTGGGATATTTCAAGCAACACTTCCTCAACCTCACGCGGCGATACATTCTCACCGCCCCTGATGATTATGTCCTTCTTGCGATCCGTGATGTAGAAATATCCATCCTCGTCCATGTGTCCCACATCGCCGGTGTGAAGCCAGCCGTTGCGCAGGGCTTCTTCGGTCTCCTTTGGCATGTTCCAGTAGCCCCTCATGATGGTCGGGCCTTTCACGACCAGTTCACCCGTTTTGCCTGCCGGGAGTTCTTTATCCTGGTCGTCGAAGACCTTTATCGTATCGGGCTTGATCATGCATACGCCGATCGAACCGTACTTGGGGGGTATGTCGGGTCTATTGCCGCAAGTGGTGGCGCCGGTCTCAGTCATGCCCCAGCCTTCCAGAATGTCGGTCCCCGTCTTTTCTTTCCACTGTCTTCCGATCTCGGGCGGCAGTGGTGCGGCCCCGCAGGAGCAGGACTGCAGTGAAGACAGGTCGTATTTATCAAAATCCGGGTGGTTCAGCATCATGATGTACATGGCCGGGACACCCGAAAAAGTATTGATCTTAAAGTCCTGGATATATTTAAGAGCCAGCTCCGGGTTGAACCATTTCATGATGACGCTGCGTCCGGCCAGTCGGGTCCCGGTAAGGGCCACGGCCAGGCCGTAAGAGTGCGAAAGCGGCAAAACGAACAGGCTCATTCCGAGGTCAGTGCCGCCTATTCTCGAGTTAATTTCAACTCTCTTGTGCGTCCTGACATCCATCGTGCTGGTCTTGATCTGCACTACGTTGCCCATATAACGGGATATAAAATCCTCAAAGCCGATTGCGGTCATGTAAAGGCTGAAATGTGTGTGCATAACGCCCTTGTTAGGGCCTGTCGTGCCCGCTGTATAAATCAGTGCAGCGATATCGTCGCTATCGGTCTCTTCAATATTGAGCTGATCATCCCTGCCTTCTACGAATTTGTCATACGCAATTGTTCCGCTGATATCATCCTTTTCTGTAACAATTATGTGTTTCAGTTCGGGAGCTTGTTTTTGGGCCGCCAGTACCCAGGGAACGTACTCAGGGCTGGTGATCACAGCCTTTGTCCCGCTGTTCTGGAAAATATATGCGGCCTGGTCCGGCCTCAGCAGCGGGTTCATTGGCACAGCAATAGCGCCGATCTTGTAAATAGCCGGGAAGGACCAAAGCACGACGGGGCTGTTAGGCATCTGGATAGCCACACGGTCGCCCCTGCCGATGCCAAGTGATTTCAGTGCGTTGCCGAGACGGTTGGAGTTCTTGTCCATTTCGACATTGGTATACCACTTCCCCTCGTAATAGCAGCTCTCGTATTCCCCATACTTCACGATGTTGTCCTGGCCCAGGCTTCCAAGATTCATACCACATCCCTCCTCAACAATATATCATGCACATATGCAGAACAATGGTTAAAGCCATTATAACAAAAATAACTATGTAAAATTCGTACTAAACGACGTGTGTATCTGGATTTACAAAACTAACCCCATTCGTCCTGGGGGCGTTGAAAATACGTACCAAACGACGCTGGTGCCTGAATATAGAGAATTTACCCCCTTCGTCATGGGAGCGTCGAAGAGGGGCTTTACAGGCTGTCTAAAAAGTCCACACCTCGATCGTGTGTCCGACCGGCTCTTAGCTTCAGAAAGGCCACTTATTAGACAGCCTGTTTAGCCCCTCTTATAAAAAGGATTCCCCTCTCCTTTGGGAGAGGGGTCAGGGGTGAGGGTATAGCCCTCTAAAACTTAATAATCGGATTACCTGTCTGAAAACACTTCCAGTATGGCTTAAGGTTATCCTTGACCTCGTTCTCAACAATTTTGGTCTGTGCGTATGCCGGGTCCTTGTGGAACTTCCTGGTGGCCGGTTCAGGCTCCTCAACTTCAATGTTCCATCCTGCCAGCCCTGAAATCAGTGCCAGCCATGCATACGGCAGCACGCGCTTGTTATAGCCGGAGGCTATCAGGTCCAATTCTCTTCCCTCACAGACCTCGTCGGCCAGGCAGCGGACTTTCTCGCCGATCATGTGGAACCCCCGCACCGGCAGGCCGAGATCGGTAAGCCCATCATCGGGGTGAGGGTCTGAGCCGCCGTTGCGGATGATGATCTGCGGTTTAAACTCCCTGACCAGAGGTTCTACGATTTCGCAGAAGACGCGGTAATATGAATCGTACGCTGCGTTGGGTGGCATGGGTATGTTGACATTAAATCCCTTTCCGGCTCCGGCGCCGATGTCGCTGGCAAAGCCCGTGCCGGGATAGAGGGTGTGCGGGTCCTGGTGCAGGTCGATGAAAAGCACGTGCGGGTCTTCGTGGAAATACTCAGATGTGCCGTTACCTGCATGTGCGTCTGTATCCAGGATCAAGATACGCTCCAGTTTGTACTTTTCTTCAAGATACTTGCCGGCAAAAGCCACGTCGTTATACAGACAGAATCCCTCGCCGAAGGCAGACCTGGCATGGTGCATACCACCGCCGATAGAAATCGCCTTCTTATATTTGCCCTGCTGTATCAGGTCGCAGCCCATCTTGGCCTGCCCTATGATCAGCCGTGCCGCTTCCTCCAGCTTGCCCGGCTTCTCGAACGGCATATTATCTATGCTTTGATAAAGACCGAACTTGATATGGTCGAGATTTCCGGCGTGCGCTGCCTTGAAATATGAGTGGGTGAAGTCGATGTAAGCTTTACTGCAGATCAGAAGGAGGTCTTCTTCGGTGGCGTGAGGTGCCTTTATAAAGTGATAGTTATCGTCTTCGGGGACCCGTTCCTTGAGGAAAGCAGGGAAAATCTCATAGCGGTCGCCGCGGAACGGATGACCAGGTCCAAAATCATATTCCCGGAGCTCTTCGCGATATAGAATTGCTATTGCCAAAGGAGCCTCCTAATAAATAATTAAGATTTGGCCGGGTCACTGAAATATTACTCCACAAAAAGAAGATAGACAAGAGGAATTTATTCTGTATTTTTCAGAGAAGCCTATTATTTGCGGTACGTATTCCGATAAATGTTTTGCAGATTGACCGTGTGGCCCTCAGTTGATACACTATACGGAACATTTATTCAACATGTTCAAGGCACGCTTCTTCGATCGAGCGCCAAGGGTGTTGGTTGTTAACCTACCCATTATCTCACTTCTGCTACTGAGTACGTTTGCTGGAGCAAAACCGGTTAGCGCTCAGAACATAGTGGCTACGATACCGGTAAGTAGTGCACCCATTGGCGTTGCCATCAACACCTCCACCAACCGCATCTATGTAACAAACAACGGCAGCAACAATGTCTCGGTAATCGATGGCAATACCAACACCGTAATCGCTACGATACCTGTAGGTAATCAGCCTATTGGTGTAACCGTCAATCCCTCCACTAACCGCATCTATGTAACAAATCACCTCAGCAACAATGTCTCGGTAATCGATGGCAATACCAACATCCTAATCGCTACGATACCTGTAGGTAATCAGCCTATTGGTGTAACCGTCAATCCTGCTACCAACCTCATCTATGTAGCGGCAGGCCAAGACAATGGCGATGTCTACGTAATCGACGGAACAACCAACACTGTGACAGCTATAGTGCCGGGAATGTTCACTCCTTATGGTGTTGCCATCAATGCTTCCACCAACCGCATCTATGTAGCCAATAACGATGATGGCAATGTCTTTGTAATCAATGGAACAAACAACACCCATACTTCAGTACCGGTAAGCTTTCATCCTACTGGCGTTTCAGTTAATGCTTCCACCAACCGCATCTATATAGCATGTGAAGTCAGCAATACTGCGCAGGTAATAGACGGAGTGAGCAACACCCGCATAGCTATAGTACCGGTAGGTAGCAGGCCATATGGTGTTGCAGTTAATGCTTCTACCAACCGCATCTATGTTACTAATACGGATAGCAATAATGTCTCGATAATTGACGGACTAAGCAATACCCTCGTAGCCACATTACCGATAGGTAATCAACCACATGGCATTGCTGTGAATGCTTCTACCGGTTTAATCTATCTGTGCAGCATGGGTGATAACCGTGTCTACGTACTGGGTTATACACCTACTGTGAT
>JBEKCL010000163.1:0-7813 GCA_050014895.1 Dehalococcoidia bacterium | reverse complement strand
ACAATATATTGGCAGACTGAATATTTCGAGAGAATTCAACGGCCCCATAGTTACACAGGTAAAACCTTTGACTGAGTTCTATGCGGCTGAAGATTATCACCAGAGCTATTATGCAGCTAACACCGGCCAACCGTACTGCCAGATGATCATTTCACCCAAGCTGGCCAAATTCAAAAATAAGTTCGGTACTTTGATTAAATCCGAATGATTATTAATAGCCGGCATAATACGGGATTTTCAGTTTGACGTTCTTGATCTGTGATGAAACAATAAATATTAGGGGAGATGGATAATCAAAAGAGCTAAGGAGGAAAGAGATGGCATCGAATTGGACAATCAATGTAAATAAACGGATGCTTGCCCTCATAATAGTGGCCTGCGTTGTAATCATAGCCGCAGCACTGCTGGGTGGGTACTTATGGGGAAACACCAGCGGATATATTATAGGTTACAACCAGGGCAAATCTGATGGTGATAAGGCAGGCTATAGCAGGGGTGTTACAGATGGTCAGAAGGCAGGCTATGACCAGGGTTACCAGGTAGGGAATAAAGAGGGATATGACCGCGGCAATAAGGCCGGATACGATGATGGTTATGCAAAGGGTAAGGATGAAGGTTATAAACAGGGTGATAGTGCAGGGTATGCCAGGGGCGTGAACGAAGGTTATAACAGCTCTTATAATATGCCTTATTATTACCCGTTTTATTTTAGAAACTATCCATTCTATTAATATGTAATGGATCGAAACGGACCCGCTGCAATGAGCGATAGTTGCCATTAAAGGCATGCTATAATTTACAAACTGTAGTTCCCAGGAGGTATAGGCATGTCATCTCAGCGATCTGAAGAAGAAATCCGCAGAATGGCGGAAAGCCGTGTTGCCGAAAAGAAAGGTTTTTTCATTCACCTCACCATATATATTTTGGTAAACGCTTTATTGGCCATCATATGGGCATGCACCTCATTGGCTTCAGGATCATGGTTCCCCTGGTTCGTTTTCCCCCTTGCCGGATGGGGGATAGGCCTGCTGATTCATTGTCTGAACGTATTTGCCTTCCCCAAAGCAGGAAGTGATTGGGAACGAAAAGAAATCCAGAAGGAAATGGACCGTCTGAGAAAAGGCACATAACCGTCTGTATATTTAAGAGAATGTAAATCAAATGGAACAAGTAAATTCTTTATATCCAGTTTGGGTAACATGGGTAATACTCGCTGCTATCGCATGGACTTTACCATGGAAAGGCGTAGCCCTGTGGAGATCCGCCCGTAATAATCACACGGCGTGGTTTGTCGTTTTATTAATAGTCAACACGCTGGCAATTCTTGAAATTATTTACATCTTCGGTTTCAGCAAGAAAAAGCCGCAGGCATAGTTGATTATACTTTTCAATTCTGGAGTATGAGGAAAATCTCTGCGATTACCCACGCTGGCGATTGCGTATTTCTGTTGGCAATCAATGCTTCAGAAACCCACTGATCTGCCAACGTCCCAACATAGCTAAATTAATCCACCTTATACCTTTAATTTACCTATTTAAGAAATGGCTACTAAAGTACTGGATTGCCCTGGTACTAATATGCTATTCACATAGGATGCACCGTACAGTACAATATATCATCTCTGAAAACGAGCGATGCACAATAAAAAGATAGCCAAAACAACTAATCGGTCTGAAGACGTACTTACCCCCAAACGTCCTCAACTCGTTCCGTTGATGGACTCTCAAACACAGGGCAGGCACATTGCAGAAAAAATAACCGGACAATCTGACGCCCGTGACATTGCCGCGATCTTTAACTGGGTATCAGAGTACGTGACGTTTCAAGACATTGAAAACAGGATATTATGGGCAAATGACAACGTCGTCAATGCTACGGGATTACCTCTGGACAAACTTAAGGAGCGCCAATGTTACGAGATCTGGCACAAACGGCAGCAGGCATGCCCACACTGCCCTTTTCAAGAGATTTTTAGAAACGGTAAGTCAGTGGAGAGGGAAATAGTCACTACCAGCCGTGGGATTTGCCTTGTCAGGGGCGGTCCTATCCGGGACGATCAGGGCAATATAATTGCCATGGCCAAGGTGGTATCGGATGTCACCGAACGTAAAAAAGATGAGGAATTACTCAAACAAAGCGAAGAACGATACAGCGCTCTATTTGGCAATTCGTTCGATATGGTCTACATACATGACTTTGAAGGGAATGTCATCGATGCAAATCAAGCAGCTCTGGATGCGCTTGGGTATACCAGGGAAGAGCTTCCAACACTTAATTTCAGATCATTCCTGAGTGCTGAACAAATGCTCAGGGCCATGCACCTTGTGGAACGGATAAGGAAAACTGGCACCCAGCACGAGCTCACTGAGTTTACCCTGAGATGTAAAGACGGGACATACAAGACCATTGAGGCCAGGGCTGCAGCAATTTATCGCGGCAAGAAACCCTACGCTGTACAGGCCATTGCATGTGATACCAGTGCAAGAAAGAAATCGGAGAAGAATCTTGCGAGTAGTGTCGAGACATTGAAAAAGACTTTAAAAGATGCCGTAAGCACTATGGCTAAAATTGTCGAAATGCGAGATCCATACACGGCAGGACATCAGCAAAGAGTGGCGGACCTTGCAACCACCATAGCTACAGAAATGAAGCTTAGCATCGACAGGATAGAGCTCCTCGATATGGCCGCATCAGTACATGATATCGGTAAAACGAATATACCAGCGGAGATACTTAGCAGGCCCGGTAAATTGAGTGACCTGGAATTTCAAATTTTGAAAACCCATTCTCAGAGTGGTTATGACATCCTAAAAAATATCGAATTCCCCTGGCAAGTCGCACAAATTGTCCTGCAGCATCATGAAAGGATGAACGGATCAGGATATCCCAATAGATTAAAAGGCGAAGATATCCTGCTGGAAGCCAAGATAATTGCCGTAGCCGATGTGGTTGAAGCTATGGCGTCGCACCGTCCCTACCGGCCAGCTCTGGGAATTGACCTCGCCCTTGAAGAGATAATAAATAATAAAGGCATATTATTCGACCCCAACGTCGCAGACGCCTGCGTGAAGCTTTTCCTCGAGAAGCGGTTTAAATTCGTCTAGTGCGGGGAAAATTACAAACTACATATTCTGGTCATATTACCTGTTTCTTCTTACTCGAAATCAACAACACTTAAAGTCATTTGGAGAATAGGGTAAAATAAAACTGGGTGTTCGATGGATACCGTTGTAGAAGATCCCGATATCAGGATAATAAGGCTGGAACTGGGACCTTATAATTCAAACTCATATATCTTAATCAGCAGGGCAACCGGAGACAGCCTGGTGGTTGATGCTCCATCGGAAGCTGAGGAAATATTAAAACAGTTAAAGGGCACTACTCCTCACTATATCGCATTAACTCACAACCATATCGACCATATCGGTGCACTTAGACAGTTAAAATCCGAACTCAAAATTCCAGTGGCAGCACATCCTCTGGAAACTGCCGGTCTGCCGGTATCCTTTGATATTCAGCTGAAAGATGAAGATTACCTGACTGTGGGAGGATTGAAAATCAAGGTACTTCATACGCCCGGGCATACGCCGGGCAGCATATGTTTTCTTGCCGGAAGATATCTGCTGGCCGGGGATACTATTTTTCCGGGCGGACCCGGGTACACTTCAAGTCCATCGGATTTTAGCCAAATATTGCGCTCAATAGAAAAGAAGATACTTGCACTGCCGGCGGATACGGTTATTTACCCCGGACACGGTGATTCAACCATCCTCAAAGGTGAACAAGAGTCATTTGCCTTTTTTATATCCAGACCTCGTTCACCGGATCTCCACGGAAATATCGTTTGGCAATAAACCGGTTGTATCCACAAGAACCAGAAAATATCCATACAAGCAAGTCCCATTTTTACATAGAATATACAAGCGCTTAATACTTTATTAATATTCCAGGAATAAACTAATAATAATAGAGTTACGTTATATCTTAATGAAAGGAGTATTGAACCAGACCTTTGAAATGGAAGGTGATTGCTATGCGTCAGAATTACTATTGTCCAAATTGTGGAACACCGGTTGTTGGCGGGGCAAGGTTCTGCATGGGCTGTGGCGTTAACTTCCAATGGATAGAACAATCCGAATTGGAGCAGTGCTCACCTGTATCCTATAAATTGCCCTCTCCTGATCAGCAAGGTGTGCCAGCCGGGAAGCGACCTTTACTTGATCAATCACTGCAATCAGGCCATCAGCGTGCATCGAACTCAGGCTCGCCCGAAGAAAAAAACAGCATGCATCCTGATGGACAGGAATCCATTCTGAGAACCGAAGTCTCGAAACTGCTGGGAAGCTTTTTCGATAAGCACGCCGGGTGAAACAAGGTATAGCAGGCTAATTCAAATTTTCTTCTGACTGCCTGCTACACCTCTATAATGCTCATTTTATCAGGTCTTCAACGATCTCGGCTGCATCCCACACTAGTTTTGGGCAGATTTTCTGCGGAATGCCTTTCTTTGAAGCTTCACGCAAGGCATACCTGTCGTTAACATCCAAGCCAAGCAGGTCCCTGCACACTATGGATCCGTGTAGCGTCCTGAACTTTTCGGCAAATTCCCGTACCTTTGCGAAGGCTTCCCTGTGTGACTGCGAGCCATCGAGCACTGTCATTCCATATTTCAGCCCTATGACCATAAAGGCACCCGTAACAGCTCCGCAGATTTCGCCCATATGCCCCATTCCACCACCAAATCCGGCTGCAACCCTGTACGCCATAATCGGGTCCAGCCCAAAGTCGCAGCTAAATGCCGCTAAAACGGCCTGCGAGCAATTAAATCCTTCTTCGAAAGTGATCATTGCTTCATCAGCCTTGCCCATTTTGCCTCCTGCTCCTATTTTCCGGATTTTATTGCGCTTACCTTGATGCTGCGTACTGTCTTTCCAACTCTGGCAAGGTCCCCCTTTGAGACCTTTTCCTCTTCCAGAATCTGTTTCGCAGTCGGGTCCGTAGATACGAAATCAATGCCGAACTGGGTCTCATCAATGACCTTTACATCGAGGAAACCGGCGTTCTTTATGGAGTTCAGGTATGTTTCCTTCCTGGCAGCACCGGCAAGACAACTGATGTACGCTGCAACCGATTTCTGGATGGACTCCGGCAGGTCCTCCACCAGAACAATATCAGATACCATCAGCCTGCCGCCGGGCTTCAATACACGGTAGGCCTCCTGAAAAACCTTATCTTTCTGCGGCGACAGGTTAATCACACAATTGGAGATGATAAGATTAACCTCGTTGCCAGCCACAGGAAGATTCTCTATCTCGCCCAGCCTGAACTCTACGTTTTCATAGCTGCCCTTATCCGCATTTTCCCTGGCCTTCTCCAGCATCTCGGGGGTCATATCCACCCCTATTACCCTGCCGCTTTTTCCGACACGCTGTGCTGCCATGAAACAATCGAAACCCGCTCCCGACCCAAGATCCAACACCGTCTCTCCTTCCTTAATCGAGACCAGCGCCACCGGATTGCCGCAGCCCAATCCGAGATTGGCGCCATCGGGAACCGAGTTGACATCCTTGTCTGTGTAGCCGACCGCCTTACTCGCTTCTTTGTTAACATCTATACCACAACAGCCGCTGGTTTTCTGTGGTCCGCAATAGGATCCACTCCCCTTGGCTACCTGGGCATATCCTAGTCTGACAGTTTTCCTGATTTCTTCTTCTTTCATAGCCTAACTCCCACAAATAGTATTATTGTTTATCATTTTAACAGCATTCTTTTTGTTTCTTGCCCATCTTCTCCGGCGACGGCATGCACTTGCAGAAATCCTGCCAGTTCCAGCCCTTTTTATCAGGGTCGGACATATCACCATAACAGTCCGCCAACATCTCTTTCATCTGCTCCGGGCTGGAAAATCCTTTGCACTTGCTTTGACAAAATTCATACCATGAGCGCTTTTCTTCACCCGCCATAGTACCGCCTTCACCACCCGTCTTTTTAGTGTCTTCCTTTTCCATTATCTTCCTCCTTTTTATATCTATTGCTACTACTATTCGAAATATTTCGAACTTTTTACGTAAAAAATTTAGGCAGGCACAGCCGGCTTAAAGAAATCCTCTAGTGCTTTAATAATCTCCGGGTCAATTGAACAATCAATCCTCTGCCCGTTCCGGCTCATTTTTATCAATCCAGCCCTATAGAGCTCCTTGAGATGATGCGACACTGTAGAGGGAGCAATGCCCAATGTGCTGCCCAACTCTCCCACACACTCGCAAATCTTATCATTCGAACAACACAGCTGGCCTTCCGGACCACAGTAGGCCAGGCGCATAAATATCTTTAAGCGGTGCGGATTGGATAACGCCTTAAAAATATCGGCGTACCGCTGGACATCATCTGTTTTACTTTTCGACATATTTAGAATTATAGAACTATATTATTAAATTTGTCAAGGGCTGATTTATTTCGTTCCACTAATTATCCCGATTGAGCCGATCATAAAAGGGGGCTTCAACGCTTTGGGAATAAAGCTCTCATTACTGGTATTGATAAACTCAACATTTTCCACACCCCAACTTTTAATGGTTTTAATTAAATCATCGGCATCGCCATAGATTCTTTTTACCAGGAACAGGTCCTGGAATACGAATTTACCACCTTTTCTAACTACTCTGAGCGCTTCTTTGATGACATCTCTTTTGTCTTTTGCATCATTTACCTCATGAAAAACAAAATTGCTGACTGCAAGATCGAAATATTCGTCTGCAAAAGGCAAAGAGGAAGCGCTGGCCTTTTGAAATTCCATCCGGTCAACCACGCCTTCCACCTCCGCATTTTTCATGCAGATTTCCTTTGCATAGTCCCAGCTTGCGCCCCAATAATCTATCCCGGTAACCCGGGCATTTTGATACTTTTTTGCCACTTTAATACTGAGCGCACCGTTGCCGCAACCTATATCAATCGCCCTTCCCTTTCCGTCCCAATCCGTACGCTTCAATACGAGATCGAGTATCTTTGTCTGGATTTCACCACCCGGCAAGAACTTGCGGTAGGCATAAGCAAAGTAAGCGAGATATACCGCAAAGATAACTACTCCAATTAAGAAAAACCAGGAAACAAATAATAATGCCAGGCAAATAACCGTCATTATAGCCGGGATATAAATCAGCCTCTTTGATACCCAGTTGCCATAGTTGGTTTTTCCCAATCGATTTTTCATTTCTTATTACCTTTTCCTTTACGGTTTGCGAACATCTCAACTCCACTATCCCGTAAGTATAACACCGCCCAAGCTGCAGGTTAATAATTATTTGACGATCCTCTTGAATATAGTTACGTATAGAAGATTTGCGCGTCAGAAATTCAGGGTGATACGTTTAAAACCCAGTGTAGCCGCCTGGCTTAGGCGGCTACACTGTACTTTTATTAAACAGTCAAACCTTACTGAGTTAGAAGCTGATTTGTATCCTGATTATTAACAGGCCCGGGAATAGGCTCATCCGGCGTGGGATTCGGCACAGGGCCAGGCATGGGTTCAGGGGTAGGATTCGGCACGGGCCCCGGCATAGGTCCCGGCTCCGGTGTAGGATTCGGTACAGGCCCCGGACCCGGAAAGCTCGTAAAAGTTATGGTAAATACAATGTATCCGCCGGGTAAAAGCTCCTGTGATGAAGGGGATACGCCGGCAAATTCCGCGGTCCACGGCCCACCATCCCTGTAATTGAGACTGTAGGTCCCCTGAGGAACATCGCTGAATGTCCTTGAAACAAATTCCCCCGACTCAACATATGGCCCATTGATAACATAGTTGACAGCGCCTGA
>JBEKCL010000162.1:0-7814 GCA_050014895.1 Dehalococcoidia bacterium | reverse complement strand
CTTTCCCCCACTGAAGCCAAGACCCAGTTAATACAGTAATATAGTGCTCTTACCTGTGTGCCCGTTTTCTTTCAGGCCGGGCGTTAGCCCGGATACGGAGGAAGCGGGGGCATTAGAGCGGCTAGTCATCTGTGGTCAAATGTGCAGCCAGAGCTGCTGGTTCATTCACCGGCACCTGGCAGGCGTAGTTGCGGCAGACGTAGGCCGCCGCCCTGCCGTCAACCGACGCGCCCGCAAGCGGCGGCGCCGGGTCCGCGCCCAGAGGGCACCCGCCGGGCGCGGCAGCGGTGAACGGCGCCAGGGCGGCCAGCCGGCTGCTCTCATCCCCGGTCGGTTTGAACAGCACTGATGCCCCAGGCAGGTAAGCCTCTCGCAGCACCTGCAGCAAAGCCTTCACATCAGCAGCGCCATCCTGTCCGGCCACCACGATCTCCAGTGGCTCGCCCAGTGTGAAATCCAGGGCGCAGAGATAGAAAGTATACCCGGCCGGATAGTCGGAGACGGTTCCGGCAAAGGCCCCAAGCTGTGCCGCAGCCCGCTCCTCCAGCCCGTCATCGCCGGTCAGGCGGGCCAGGCGCAGCAGGTTCAGGGCGGCCACCGAGTTGCCTGACGGCATCGCCCCGTCGTAGATCTCCTTCGGTCGGGCCGGCAACTGCTCGGCGCCCTGACCGGTAAAGAAGAAACCGCCGCCTTGCTCATCCCGGAACAGATCCACCATCTGCCGGTTCAAGGACAGGGCCTGCTCCAGCCAGACCGGGTCGAAGGTGGCGCCGTAAAGCTCGATCAGGCCCCAGGCCAGGAAAGCGTAGTCATCCAGGTAGGCCGGGTAGGCGGCCTGGCCATCCCGGTAGCGGGCCGGCAGCCGCCCCGACCCGCCTCCCGGTGGGTGCCCCGCGTCTCTCATGTGGTTGAGCAAGAATTGTGCCGCTCTCGCTGCAGCCCTGCTGTACTCATGATCGTCCAGCACCCAGGCCCCCCGGGCGAGGGCGGCGATCATCAACCCGTTCCAGGAAGTGAGCACCTTGTCGTCCTTGTAGGGGTGCACCCGGGTCTCCCGGGCGGCAAACAGCTTCCGGCGCCCCTCCAGCAAGGGCGCATGGTGGGTCGGATATATTCTATGGTCGCTGCCGAGACGGAACAGTTCAGCCCGCCGGCGCGCCAGGTTGGGGATGCTGCGCCCCTCGAAGTTCCCGGCGGCGGTGATGTCATAGAAATCGTTGAAGAACTCCCCCTCTTCATTCCCCAACACCTGCCTCACCTGGTCCGGCGTCCACAGGTAGAACCGGCCCTCCTCCCCCTCCGAGTCGGCGTCCTCCGCCGAGTAAAACGCCCCCTCCGGCGAGGTCATGTCCCGCAGCACATAGCTGAATATCTCCCTGGCCACCCAGGCATAGAAGGGGTTGCGGGTCAACTGGCAGGCCTCCAGGTAGGTGAGGGCCAGCAGGGCGTTGTCGTAGAGCATCTTCTCGAAGTGGGGCACCAGCCAGCGCCGGTCGGTGGAGTAACGGGAGAAGCCGAACCCCACGTGGTCATAGATGCCGCCACAGTACATCGCCTGCAGGGTGGTCTCCGCCATCTGCAGTGCGTTCGATGAACCGGTGCGCTTCCAGTAGCGCAGCAGGAACAGCAACTGATGGGGCGAGGGAAACTTGGGCGCATCGCCAAATCCACCATACTTCGTGTCGAAGCTCTTCGCCAACTGTTTGTAACCCCGACCCAGCAGCTCCGGTCCGGGATCACCCGGCTGCGACCGCTGGAAATAGGCTTGTAGGCGGCCATCCAGGTTGGAGCCGGTCTGATCGAAGATCTGGCGCTCCACCAGCCACTTCTTCCGGAATGTCCTCAGGGTTTCCAGCAGACCGGGCATCCCCTGCCGGGTTCTCTTGGGGAAATAGGTGCCGGCGTAAAAAGGCTTCTTGTCCGGAGTCAGGAAGACGGTCAGCGGCCAACCGCCCCTGCCGGTGAGGCTCTGGGCGACGGCCATGTAGATCTGGTCGAGGTCCGGGCGCTCCTCCCGGTCGACCTTGATGGCGACGAACCCCTCGTTCAGCGCCCGGGCTACCTCCTCGTCCTCGAACGACTCCCGCTCCATCACGTGGCACCAGTGACAAGTCGAATACCCAATACTTAGATAAACTGGTTTATCTTCCTTCTTGGCTTTCTCGAACGCCTCCTCCCCCCAGGGGTACCAATCCACCGGGTTGTGGGCGTGCTGCAGCAGGTAGGGGCTCTTCTCGTTAATCAGCCGGTTTGTGTATTGATGCTCCATGTGGTCACCTTCCAGATCGAGTTGTCATCATTATGGTGCCCTAAAAACAGCGCAGGCCACGCAGCCTGGCTTTTATAGTTTTGTCGTTCATCTAGACATGGTGGAATCAGGGCATTGCTTACAGTTAGAGAGGAAGGTGCGATCGTAAAAGAAGGCAGTGTCCAGCCAGGGAGTTAAACTGGGCTTGCTACCGTCAGAGATCTCACTATTGTCGACCATAATTAAGGATGTTACTGATTTCTTGGATGATACCTCTGGCCTGTTCCCTAGCCGCAATGCAGTCTTCATGGCTGAAGGTCTTGAAATCATCATAGTCGGCATTAGAACGAAGCCTGAACAAATTAGAAAGAGACTTGCTGTATGTCTTGTTTACAAGCCCCGGCTTCACGAACTCCCTGTTAAAGTAGGATATTACACCTGAATGCTTGGCCGAATCTAATCCTTTGGTAGCCAGCAACGCCCGGACAGCGTGAAAAGCTGAATAGTAATACCTGTTGATAGCACTTTGATAGGAACCCAGGCGTTCAAGTTCTTCTCCATCCTTAAAAGTGGCCTCTGCTTTCCCAAGCCTCCATATACTCAAATCATCCATGCTCATAGAGAGACACCATCCTGTTCAAGGGCGTGAAAAAATGCAGTCTCCCTAAAGAGCTGATTAGCATAATGAGAACTAGCCATTATAATAGGTGAAATTACAACATCGTAATCAAGATTTATATCGACCGCAACATCCATGATAATATCGCTGATCATCCTGTCGTCGCTTTCAACCAAAACCAAAATATCAATGTCTGATTCTGGAGCATTGGTTCCCCTGGCGACTGAACCAAACAGCCGTACATCTTTCACTGTGGTTGGCAGCCTATCCTTGATGCTTCGGCTGAATTTCTCAATAGCCAATTGCCAAACTGGATCAGCCATTTAAAAACTTTCCTTTCTTTGGTATATTTCATGCTAATATTTTAGCATACTTTTCCATAAACCACCACTCGCATTAGTTCTAAATCCAATACTTAGAAATACTGGTTTGTCTTCCCTTTTTGCTTTCTCGAATGCATCCTCCCCCCAGGGGTACCAATCCACCGGGTTGTGGGCGTGCTGCAATAGGTAGGGACTTTTTTCGTCGATCAGCCGGTTCGTGAATTGATGCTCCATGCAGCCACCTTCCAGATTGAGTCGTCATCATTATAATGCCCCGATATGAAAAGAAAAAAGGCCTGCCCGCGGGAACGTGCCGCTAAAATGTATCGGTATACCCCTCCCAACATGTTAAACCGTAACATATATTTCTAGAATTAAATAGAACCCCCCCCCACTGAAGTTTAGACCCAATTGAAAAGCAATACGCTGTTTTTAAGTCTTTAGGCTGAGCAGTTACCACAAACTGTATTGACCACTTTCCATTCACCATTAAGAAGCATCTTAAAATACATCTCAGCAAATGTTATAATTTAGTATGAGATTGCCAAGGAGGCTCAAAGTCCAATGAAAGAAATATCGCCAGGCATCACAATAGATCCTGATATTAGGGGCGGGAAGCCGGTACTTTCCGGAACAAGGGTTCCAGTGGATCTGGTATTGGGCAAGCTGGCAGGCGGAGCCAGCTATAAAGAAATAAAGAAGGAATACGAGTTAACTCAAGGCCAGATTTTGGCCGCTCTTGGCTATGCAGCGCAAATTGCCAGCGATGAGCAGGTTAGAGCGATTCTATGAGTGTTATCTTTTTGATTGATGAGGATCTGCCACGCTCCACTGCCAAGTTACTCAGATCGGTCGGTTATGATGCACTTGATCTGACATCCTCCCACGGCTGAAGTCCGTGGGGTTATGTTCTATTATAGAATAATATAGCGGATTGGGCAATAGCTGGGAGCGGGCTTTCATCCCACGGCTAAAGTCCGTGGGCTTTCCCGCCCGACGATCGTAAGGGATATCGGTCTTCGTGGAGCTAAAGATAGTGAGATATTCGCATATGCATCAAAGGTCAACGCTACGATAGTTACAGCCGATGTGGGCTTTGCCAGCATGATCTACTTGAGTTCTCAAGCACATACTGGCATTATTCTGCTCAGACTTCCTATTGACATTCCCATCACGAAGCTCAATGAGATATTGCTTAAAGCGATAGCTAGTCTCTCGGATGAAGATCTCGATAGGCATATTATTGTGGTTGATCAACAAAAAATCAGAATTCGCCGCAGCAAGGTCTAAGTTAGAAATTATGGATATTACTGATGATATTAAATAACCTGGGCAGGTCTTTTGTGGTGGCTAGTTAGTGCAATTGATGAACGTGGCGCCAGTGACAAGTCGAATACCCGCCGTCTGCCAATAACCTTCAGTAAGATCTGCTACAACATGGCCTGGCGCCGCCGCAGGCAGCGTGAGGGGCAAAGATCCAAATAAACAGATGACATTGTGTACCCACCATGTTGACCTGAAATAATAGCATTGAGACCTGCTCTTGAATAGATGCCAGAAAATTTCTGATTATATACGAACAAGCCAGTTAAATTATGAAATTCATAAAGTGTCGCCTTCCCTTCATCATCATAAATGACATTTTCACTAAGCGCTAAAGGGCAGTACTTTTGAATAATAAAATCTTCCTTGATTTTTTCTTTGAGTAGGGCTTCCCACGCTTCTTGCGAGAAATCTTTGCCGGAGCAGACTCCTTTTGAAGCATAACTATCAACCGGCTTGACAATGTACTGATTCTTATCAGAGATATAAGTGTTCAAGTCTTCGCTGTCTTGAAGTGGTTTTGTAAAGGGCACATGCTCGTCAATGTAAGCAATTTCATCTTCCGATAAAAATGCTCTAAAAGCAGGTTGATAAAGCACTTCAAAAAATTGCTTGGTATGAATAACCTGACTCTTAATCGGCCCAATGATACATGTTTGATTTGCCAAAATACCCTGAATCAATTCAGGAATTTCTTCATAGCGGTCCATGAGATCTTTTGTCACAAGTCGGCGATAGATAATATCAATTCTGCGATCCTGGTAAAACAATTCGCCTTTATAATAAGTTAAATCTCGCGGGTCGATGATGATACAATTAAAACCAGCCTTTTTAAAATGATCTTTAAATACTTCAAATTCAAGTAAGTTTCCTTTATCGATAAAGTCCAAAATGGCAACAGTTATATTCGCATAATTTTCTTGATTATTTTTAAATTGTATAGGAACTTCATGGGTTGACACAAGGTATTCATTATAAATATGCTTTACTTCTTTAACCCAACTATCAAAAAGTTCAAACCTTTTGACGGAATAATCCTTAGCGATTTCCTGCATAGCGAGAGTACCAAGTAAGACATTCGTCAATTCGTTCTCTTCATTCATAGCAGAAGCACCATCTGCATTAAGTTCACAAAACTTGTAACCGCCATCAGGGTAATAAAATAGATCAAATCGACCCATCGGTACATTCGCTTGATAGCCATGTCCATTCACGGTGCTCAGGATAAGCTCTTCAAGCCTGGGATCAAAGCCAAATAAAGCCCTGACTCCTGCCTCCTTCATATATAGATCAATTGTGCGATTGACAATTTTAAAAATATTTTTCGCTGCCTCATCCAATTTATGGATATCCTGCTTTGTGAATATTTTAGGCACATATAAAAAGGGTACTGGTTTTCCATTATAAATAGCACCGGATTGACTTACCTTGTCAATGGTCAATTGATAATCTTCAAAATATTGCTCTGGCTGTCTGATAATTTCTCTTACTTTGCTTGCATCAACCGTACTCATAGACGACTCCTTATCTTCTTTTGTAACTGGATTTTAGTAACTGTTCAGGTACCACTATAAAGCTTTTGTCGGCGAGGAGATGAAACTCTATCGTAGTTGGCTAGCTGATCCCGGTGAGCGACCTTCTCCATTAGGGAGCGAGCGGGATCAGCTAGCCAACCCGGCCACCTTCGGGCTAAGATACTTTGTTTTTAAATCTTTGGCAGGCTGAGCAGTTACGTTAATTTCATACAGTAATCAACGAAATAAACTCGCCTGGTTGATCCCTATAAAGAGATTTAAGCTTTCTAGCCATTGATCCATCTTTTAATATTAATGCTTTCATTGGCATTAGATATGATGCCTCGCTCGCCTCAAGCGCCGCCGTTGCATCATCTAATAATGCCAATACAAATGTTGTCATTTCAATTGTTTTATAGTTAAATGCAATTACCTTCGTCAATTGACTATTAAGCGTTTTTATATCTTCATCTGAAAATGATTTGGATAATTCATAATATTTATTCAAATTGGCCTGGTTATAAAAAATTCCTTTTATAAGTGCTGGCACCGCCATATTATAAGGATATGGCAACGCATCCGGCATCCGGATTTCTATAAATTTTTTGACTCTGACATCGGGAAAAACCATACTGGTAAGGTGTTCGTAATCACTCTCATTAAAATCAAATCGTTCAAGCAAATCAACTAATTTTTCACCTTTGGTAAAAACAGTCTCACCTTTTATTTGTACTAAAATCGGTGGTACTCTCAAAAGAAAATCAGCGTAATCGTCAAAATTAAATGTTTTGTCTAAACTGCCTTTAATCAATTTTGAGCGCTCAATATCTGTATTTTCCCAAACCATAATCCTACAATTATCACCTTCATAAATTTCTCCTTCGAAGATTGGGGTTGCGTCAAATATGCGAGCAATAAAAGGTGATAAAAAATTGGCTACTCTAAATTTAGTGATAAAATCTGCTTCCTCGTGATAATCGATGGAAACTTGAGTTGCAGCAGTGCCTTTCATCATATTATAACAATAAAGACCTCTATCTGCAAAATAATCATACATCATTTTATATCTTGCCTTAGGTAATAATGGCAGTTCCTCAATTTTTGTCTTTGGGTGATAACCAATCGATACAAGCGCTTGATCTTCAACAAGCAAGGACTTGATCTCGCCTAAAACACTTTGGTAGGCCTTATCGATTTCACCAATTGTCTTTGCCACATGAAGGCTAATTTCAACTTGTCCACCTGGTTCAAGCGTAATAGTATGATAATCTTTTTCAACACCAAGCAACTTTCCTTTTTCCTCAATAATTACACGCCACCCTCGATTCACTAACTTTTTTAACAATTCATGCTGACCACTAGGTTCATCATATTGATAACTAGACATTGTCACTTGATTAATTAAAAAATGTTCAAGTTCAACGCCAAGTTGTTCGCATACCTCTTTGCTATTCTGCTTAAAAAAATCCAATAGATATTGTTTAAAAGCATCTATTTTATTCAATTTACCCTCCAATTATCTCTGGTATTCTAAAAAGAGATAAAGAAAACCACCGGGAACAAAATGAGCGGAAACGGCAGCTTAAAGAGCGGCAAAGACTCCAGAATATGGATCCGCGTTCTGACGAACGTTTTTATTTTATCACAGATGACTACCCGCTCTAATACCCCCGCTTCTCCTCCGCATCCGGGCTTACAGCCCGGCCTGAAGAATGCGGAGTACATGAAGCGGTGGGATAAGAGCGGCTACATCACTGTATTAACGAGTTACCCGATGGCTAACCGCC
>JBEKCL010000161.1:0-7822 GCA_050014895.1 Dehalococcoidia bacterium | reverse complement strand
ATCCTGAGCAAGGTTTTCAGAGAAAAGCTGTGCATTGGCCTCGAAAACCGCTTCAACAAACCTGCCCTGTGCCGAATCTTCGATGTGCTCGTTGAGACTAATAATCTGAATGCCCTTTCTTCTCAGGTACGATTTATATAAAACGGAATCCTCGCGATTCCTGGCGAAACGATCGAGCTTCCAGACCAGGACGGCATCAAAGGGTGGATCGACTTGCTTTGCCTCCGCCATCATCTCCTGAAAAACAGGGCGGTTGGCAGTCCTGCCGCTCTGTGCTTCATCGATATAAATCCTAACTACCTCCCAGCCATGGTCATGGGCGTATTTCTCCAGCGCCTTGATCTGCGAGGGTATGCTCAGCTCCTTTTCTGCCTGTTTGGCGTCGCTCACCCGGCAATAAAGCGCTACCCGCTTGATAATCCGCTTTAGTGCTGCGCTCATTTTCCTATCCTGTTACAGACCCGGCATTTGCCGGGCAGCATCCCGGCCATGATAAGTTCCTTTGCTTCTTTCTGCATGGCCGAGGTCATTTTCTGCGCTTTCTGATATGAATCCTTGACTGTCCTGGCCTGGCTGGTTCTGGCTAACTGGTCCAGAGCAACGACTATCTTTTCCTTACACTTTTTTTCCTCTCCGCAAGCATAGGCCAATATGGTAGAGCGGGCATACTTGATCTCACCAGTTTTATCGTCTATCCATATTTTTTCCTCAAAGCTTTCCAGCCATGCCGGATCGAGCAGTCTGAACGTGAACTGCTGGAACAGGAAATCCACCGTCGTTGAATACAGGAAATTACCTTCAACGGGGTTATCCGTGTACTCATATCGCGTGTTTTTGGCCAATAACTCAGCCAGCTTGAACTTAAGCATTACCCTAGTTTCCAGGTCCATCATTATCGATTTATACCATTGGCGGTACTTTCTCCAGAAGACATCCCGTTTCAAATGCTGCCGGACCAGTTCCCACTCGCTATCCATTTCGATATCCAGAACCAGATCTGTGACGCGCAGACCATCTCTCTTTTCCGCGATAGCTTTCCCGCCCTCAAAGTGTATCTCCTTTCTGCCCAGATCGCGCCATGGCAGCATAGTTCTCACCGACGGCACCTGTATCAACGGAAGCAGCTTCTCTATTGTCTTGATCAGTCTGTTGTGGTGCCTAATCAGTTTGTCTTTGACCAGCTCCCTTTCCGCCTGACGCATTACCAGAACCTGGCGTGCCTCTTCAATGCCTCTGGTCACCGTCATGAGAGCATGCCCGTGTTCCCGGGCAATTTGGGCCTCGGACTTTCCCTTTTCGTACTCATCCAGCCAACCCAGTTTCTCGGTTAAGCTAATGATTTTCGGCATTTTCGATCCTGATGCTTGACAACTCACTTGCCAATTGTATCTTTTCTTGTATTTATAATTTTGCTTTATCTTACTTAATCTGTCAAATATGCGTTTACCTGCTTTGACGAAAATTGGGTTTCTATAATGAAAGCGTGGGGAAAAAGTCTGCAAGTAAAAGCATACTGCCATTCCCGGATGCCGGGGCGGCAAATCGGGAGCGCATATTACGTTCTATCGCCCGCATGATCGCTCACGCCTACGTGTCGGGACCAACTGTTGAGGGGCAGACGTCTTCTCCAACTTCTAATTTACCTGCCCAGTCCAATTTTGGCAAGTCTCAAAGCAATAGAGTCGGAAGCTGATTTTGTCATCACCGAAGTCGATTTACAGCAAATATGTTTTCAATTATGAATGTTATGAAACCTATGATGAGAATTATGGCTATGAATAGCAAAACGGTAAACGGCCAAAATCAGCTTCGTTTCGGCCATGGCTGGCCGGTTGCCTGTCGCGCTCTTTTCTGGGTTTCCTCTTGCCTTGTCCAGGTCTACGCATGCCACAAAATCAGAAGCCAATAAAGGAGGCTCAAGATGACGACCAAGATATCCCCATATAAGCTGACCCGTCTGCTCACGCTACACTTTCAAGGCTATGGCCAAGTACAAATCGCCCAAAAGCTCAACATCGATCAATCCACGGTATCTCTTTACATTGCAAGATTCTGCATGCAGTCGCAGGAAGAAGGCCTTATGGCTGCATCCAAGGAGGCTGGAATCATGAACTTAATTGCCGCACTTCACAGCCTGGCAGCAGAGCTCAAGGCCAGCAAGCTGACCGCAGAAGAGGGGAAGCTTGGGCTTAAGACACGCCTCAAGCTGGAGAAATATGGTGTGGAAGAGGAGCGTTACCCCGAACTGATCCAGGCAACGGCAAAGATGAAAGATGCGGGTTTTCTGGAATCGGCCCTTAAGTTGGCTTTGCTGGAAAAGCAAACGGGGATGTCCTATGGCGAGATCACAGAGAAATATGAGGCGGTCATGGGCCAGATAGAGCAACAATCCAAGAAGCTCGATGATTTTAAGGCAGCGACGGCGAAGCAACAGTCTGCGCTCAAAAGTATCGAAGACAAGAGAGAGGTCCGTGAAAAGGAATGGAAGGCCTACTTGCAGCAGACCGGCATGAATATGATGAGGATAAATGTAGTTGAGAAGTTATCAGCCATACTCAAGAAGTCAGGCGTAAAAGATAGTGAGCTGGAAACTTATATCCAGAGGCAACAGGAACTTGATACCAGCGACGTAGACATTAAGCTGTTCGGCAAAATTGCCCATCAAGCTGCGGCGACGACGTCTGTAGATGGGGGCAAGCAGCTGTTGTCCATGCTGACCGAATACGGAGGCCTGCAGGCAACCATCGGTAAACTCAACGCTGACAAGATGGACCTTGAGAAGCAGTCTGCGGGTTTGCGGGAGAAAGTGAATGAGAAAAACCGCATAGTCGCCGAGATTGGTAGATTGGCTACGCAAAGAAGTGTCTTGACTGCCGAAGTAAAAGACCTTCAAGGAAAGGCTAAGATCAAGGATCGACTGGAATTTGATATCAAATCACTTGATCAAATCAGGCAGGAGGTCGAGATTGATGTCAAATCACTGCAGAACCAGAAGTCGACCTTGGAGGATGAGGTTGTGGCAACGAAATCGAAACTAACAGAGTTGCAGCCTCTCAAAACCGAGCACCAAGAATTAATCGGCAAGATAGCCGGCCTGGACAAGGTATTCACTGAAAAGAGCAAGCAATTTGAGCTCTTCAAGGCTTTCCTAGGTTTCCTCCAGAACACCACGACTGAAGCCCTGGATAAATTCATTCGGTTGGCCCCAGGGATGGTGCAGTGGGCAAAAGAGGGAAAGCATTCCACAGAATTGATAGAAAAAAGGCTGCTCGACCACCTTACAATGGGTCAGATGAACGTTTACTCCTGTATGGTGTGCGATACCAGATTCTTTGTGGATTCTGCTCCCAAGTGGAAGGAGAAGTTCATCTGCCCTAATTGCAACAATGACGTTGCTGTTGTGATCAAAACGAATGCCCATGACCTGTTAAGTCAGATGGCAGGAAAACCAATTCAAGGACGGCCGATCTACTACCCAATAAATAAATCGGTGAAATAGGTGGTGTGGCTAGAATTTTTGAGTGTGACTCGGTTAACTGCCTCTATTGAACAGGTGGAAAAGAAGGTCACAATGCAGGCTTTTGTTACTCACCATTGACAGAATCTTTCGCTCTGAATTTTAAGGCACTTAACAATAATTGTCCTGCAAACCCGTTGCGTAAACAATCAAGTATTGTACAAATACTAGGGCAGGTCGTGCTAGCAGGGTCGCCGGGCCATATCATACGGTCGCATTTTTCGCCGTCCGAAAACGGGACCGCTTCAAACGCGAATATGTTACAATACGGACATCATGACCGAGATCAACACGAAAAAATATATATAGGACATTAAAATGAACGTTGAACGGCTTGATCATATTCACATAGCGGTACAGGATGTCAATAAGGCTGCCCAGCTACTCGAGACCTGCTTTGGTATTAAGTTCAGCAAGGAGCTTGTTTCTAAACGCTATATGGTGAAAGCACGTATCGGTGCTCTCGGTTCGGTCGGAATTGAACTGCTGGAGGGTACTGCTCCCGACAGTGAAATAACCAAGTTCATCCAGGAGAAAGGTGAAGGGCTGCATGCAGTCTCTTCCAAGGTGCCCGACATAGATGAAGCAGTGGCCGAGCTGGAAGCCAAAGGTATCAAGACTATATCCAGGTTTGAGTTTCCACTTATACGGGAAGCGAATTTAATGCCCCAAGATATCAACGGCGTCCTGATTGAATTATGCCAATATCAAATGGGACATCCGCTTGCATTCGCCGCTTCAGGCAAAAGCGTGGAATAGCCAGCCACACAACGTTAATCGAGCCGGAAGGCGATTAGCGCAGAGTAGCCAGGCAAGTTTAAAAAAGCCTTAACTCCGACCCGTCGTCCGTGCGTGGAACTGCGCCAGATTTAGCAAATCTTGCACCCATTTCAAACGCTTTCATACAGTCATCAGGGAACACCTCTTGCCTGTGCTTTAACTTGCGGGCCACCAGCGGCTCCAGTGCGTCGGCAACTATTTTTGAATAATCGTTTACATGGAAAGTATCCGTGCTGACAAGTATTTCGGCGGATCCAAATATTAGTGACATCATGAACTGATTCATCTTCATGTACTTGCGGTACCACATCTTCATTTGCTCATCGTCTGCACCCATAGTGTAAATTAGTCCCACATTTATCCTGTGAGGGAAGATCGAGGTAAGCTTTTCATAGCTGAAGTAGGGATAAAGTCTCTCTATGAACATCTTCATACCGGATGTGACAGCATGGAAGTAAAGCGGCGTACCCAGGAATATGGCATCGGCCCTTTCAATTTTCGCATATAACGGAGTCATCCCATCCTTAAGTGCGCATTTACCATAGCTTTTTCCCCTACGTTTCTTGCACGAGAAACAGCCCTGGCATCCCTTCATTTGTACCTGACTTAGCTGAATGAACTCCACATCCGCACCGGCAGAGGCTGCTCCTTCCAGGGCCTTATTAAGCAGCGTAGCTGTGGCACCCGTTTTCCGCGGGCTTCCATTAATTGCAAGGACCAACATATTTATTTCTCCTTTTCACCCTTGATTATAGGGCATCCAGCCTTTCAGTCCATATGATAAAATACTTATAGTAGTAATTATGGCCAAGAGCTTTCCTTTGAACAAGCCAGGGTTTAACCCGTTCTGCGATTTGATCGGCTTGAATTTCGCGACGGTTCAGGACGGCGTCAGCAAATGCAGTATAGAAGTCACCAAGCAACTCCTTAATCCTCACGGCGTCGTGCACGGCGGCGTCCTCTATTCCATGGCTGACACAGGCATGGGAGCAGCTCTTTACTCCTGCATCGACAGTGAAGAAATTTGCGCTACGGTACAATTAGATATCCGTTATTTTCAGGCCGTATCGTCCGGTACAATATATTGCACCACGAGAGTACTGCGCATGACCAAGAAGCTGGCCACGTTGGAATCCGAGATACACAATAAGAAAAACCTGGTCGCTAAGGCGACCGCAACATACTATATATTCAGAGTCTAGCTTCAGTAAACGGAAAAAGTCTCGGCTAGACCGACTTCTCTTCCTTAATGAGATTGTCCAGGTAGGCAATTACTTTCTCGCAATCCGGGCCATTGCATTTCATCATCTGTTCCCTCGCGCTCCTGGAGAATCTGCGCACGAGACCATGCGCTGCTTTCTGCCTGTATTTTGTACACCATGTGCAGCTGCTGGACCAGTCCTTGTGCACCAGGATAGTTACGTATTCATGCACTTTGTCACAGTCTATCGTCGTCGCTGTGACCTGCCAGCCTGCCGGTGCCATATCTATCTTTAGTTCAGCCACTATACCCTCAGATTAAATTGTTATATTTAGCTAATTTAGTAGACTCTCTTATCAACTATGGCTTTACTGCCTTCCGGAATTGTTCCCCTGCCCACGAACTCAACCTTGTCTATTCTAATCCTTACAGCTTCGCTGACCGTTTCTCTCAGCACCTGTGCCAGTTTATCCTTATCGATACTCTCGTCCTTAAGCTCGACATTCAATGTGAGATCATCTCGGTGACCGGGACGGGTTACCACGGCCTGGTACCTCGATACCGCAGAAAATTTGGCCATGGCAGGATCAAGCTGCCGGGGATGGATAAACATACCCCGCGTTCTGACGGCCTCGCCGACCCTGCCGGTTATTTTCGGCAGACGCGGAGTAGTCCTGCCGCATGCACAGGGTTCGTCAATATAATAGGAAAGGTCGCCGGTGCCAAACCTGATTAAAGGATAAATGTCATCAAAGACCGTAACGGCAACTTCACCAATTTCGTTCGGCCCCAGCTGTTTTCCGGTTTCCGGATCAACTATTTCGACCACTAATCCCATTGACAGGTGCATACCCGAGTTTTGATTGCACTCCACAGCCACCGGGGGCAGGTCGGCTGTCCCGTACATATCGGAGGTCGCAATTCCATATTTGTCACGGAATAGTTGCCTCAATGGCCCTCCACCCATTTCTCCGCCGGCAAACGCCTTCTTTAACTTGAATTTACGAAAGTCACGCCCCATCTCTTCCGCCTTCTGTATAACTGTCATTAAAAAGCTGGCTGTCCCCAGGAAACCTGTGACTCCCAATTCTTCCATGACCTGAACCATCAGTTCCGTATTACCCGTCCCCCAGGGGACTACGGTAGCCCCGGCCTCCCTGAGAAACTGGTCCAACAGGATGCCAGCAGGCACGAGGTGGTAAGACCACGTATTAATCACGATGTCACCTTTGCCGAAAAGCTCACTGAACGGATTAAAGCCGCGGCCCATCTTGTGGGGGTCGAAGATAGGTCCTGGCGAGATGTATATCCGCTCCAGTTCACTGATAGGTACTGTTACCAGCCCACCAAACGGGGGGTGGGATTTATGTAATGAAATCAGTTCGTCTTTTCGTAGAATCGGCAGCTTTTCCAGATCGCCTATAGAACGGATATCTGCAGGCTTGATCCCGCTCTTGTCGAAGCGCTGTTTGGTTGCGGGGGCATTGTCATAGGCATAGCGGACGATCTGCCTCAGCCGTCTTTCAAGGTAAGGTATTCTTTCCTCAGCAGCCATGTATTCGACAGCTGGATCGTATTTCAGCAGTGCTGTTTTTTTCACTTTATGACCCCTTTATTAAATATCTAGGGCAACACGGTTAGGTCGCGGTATTTAGGTGGAAGGGTGCGGGCGATTTCTTCAATACCATATCCTGTCAGAGTCACACCGCCATCCACATATATGGTGGCGCCGTTTACATAGCTAGCTAAATCGGACGCTAAAAACAGAATGACGGAGGCGATGTCGTCAGGTTCAGCTATCCTTCTTAGTGGTACCAGTTCTGCGTATCTTTTGAGCACTCCTTCACGGTCGGAGTGGGAACCCACCATTCCCGTATCTATGAAACCGGGCGCAATACAATTCACACGGACATTACTGTATCCCAGCTCCACTGCCAGCACATGGGTTAGGTGCTCAACGGCCGCCTTTGACGTGCAATAGGCCCCGCTGTAAGGATTGGCCAGCTTGCCGGCGCCAGACCCGATCTGAATGATACTGCCTTTCTTGTTTTGCATCATAATCCGACCGACCGCCTGAGCAAACAGGAAATACCCTTTTACATTTACGTCCATGACCTTGTCCCAGGCGTCCTCCCTCAGTTTCATAAGAGGGAAATAACTGTCTAATCCAGCGTTATTCACCAAAATATCGACGGTACCGAATTTCTTGACGGTTTCCGCCACCACCGCATCAACTTCAGCCTTTTTCGTGACGTCCGCTTTTAACGCCAACGCCTTGCCGCCTTTTGATTTTATTTCAGAGGCTGTCTTTTGCATTACCTCGA
>JBEKCL010000160.1:0-7900 GCA_050014895.1 Dehalococcoidia bacterium | reverse complement strand
AAAGACTGTCACTAATCTGTGGACACGGGGCGAAGGTACTGGATGGCAACGTCTCCATGTTCTCACGCCGAATGATTCGGTATCAAGTCAAATCGACTTTGTAATGACGTGCTGGAACCAGTCTCAATAGAAGCAGCAAATCTACCCTGGTAATTAAGGCGTTAAGCACCGCCGTCAGTGAGCATAATTTGTTCACTGCTAAGATGCTAATTATTAAAAGGAGAAAAATGCAATGAGTAAATCGGTAAGGTTCGTCCCGACTATCAAGTTAATGCAATACGGTGTGGTCAATAAGAAAGGCCAGGATATGGGGCAGGTACAGACATTTGTGGTGGATATGCGCGAAGGCCTGGTTGCATTTGCCCTGGTCTCATTTGGAGGCTTTCTTGGCATCAGCGACAAATGGTTTGCCCTGCCATGGAGCGCTATGAAGTGGCACCCGGAGACAATGAAGTTCGTTCTGGATATGCCGGAAGAGGTTCTCAAGAATGCTCCGGGCATGCACAAGGATAAGTGGTTGGAAGAAATTGAGAAGTGGCAGAAAGAGAAAGACCTGGAGTTGGTTGACCGCTATTACACTAGCCGCGGCTATGAGTCCTACATGGGAGTAGTGCAGCAAGTAATTACAAAAAGAGGAAAGCACAAGGTGGATGCCAGGTTTGAAATAAACAAGGATGTGGCGGGGGAATTCAGATTTAAGCTGGTTGCTGTAAACGGGCAGACCATCGCTGTATCTGAGGGTTATTCAACCAAGGACAATGCGATGAACGGCATTGAATCCGTCAAGCAGAACGCGGCTGATGCTGTAATAGAAGACAGGACAAAAGTATTAACGCATTCGGCGTAAAGTTTAATAAAACCATAGTGTGGGAGCTTCAAGGAGCCCCTGCTGTGGTTTGAACGTGTATTTTGAAGAGGAGTTTTTAAATGAAAAAAATGAACATATCCTGGCTGGCTGTATCTATCATCATGATACTTGCCTTTATACTGGTGTCGGCCTGTACCTATATTGCTCCCAAACCCACGCCGACACTGGCATCTATGCCAACCGCAACGCCGGACACTACCGTATCCACGGTAGGCACTGCCATTCCGGTCAATTATAGTGTTTATGGTGTTGCTGGTTCTGGCGGAATCCCAGTATCCGGTACCGCTCCCGCGGCGGTTTCTAACATCCCGGTTAATGTTGCCGCGACAGGTCAAGCGCCGGTATACCTTGGATCGGCCAACTATTTTGCGGTTCTGGCTGGCTCCACGGTCACCAACACCGGTCCTACCACGGTAACCGGGTATCTTGGGGTGAGCCCGGGTTCTGCGGTAACTGGATTCCCGCCCGGAAAGGTGATTGGGGTGCAGCATGTGAGCGATCCCTTTGCAGCCGGGGCCAAACTTGACTTGACCATCGCATATAACAACGCCGCTGGACGAACACTAGCGCCTATTGCAGTGTCTGGAAATATAGGCGGGCGAACCCTCGTCCCTGGCCTGTATAAATCTACGTCCTCGCTGGCGATATCGTCAGGGGATCTCACACTGGATGCCCGTGGCAACGCGAATGCTGTGTTCATTTTCCAGATAGCATCCACACTTACCACGACGTCCGGACGCCAGGTTATCCTGAGCGGTGGCGCACAGGCCAAGAATATTTTCTGGCAGGTCGGGAGTTCAGCGACCCTTGGTACCACAACTAACTTCAAGGGGACCATAATGGCCGATCAATCAATTACGCTGAATACCGGCGCCACGCTGGATGGCAGGGCGCTGGCACGCATTGGTGCGGTTACCATGGATTCCAATGCGGTTGTCAGACCATAAGACATAAGGTATTCCGTATATAAAGAGGGGGCTTCTCATATTTCCAGGCAGGACAAGTTGGGAATGTGAGAGGCTCCTCATAATCCGGCTGGTACGCCGGTGTTAATAAAATATAGTAATCAAATAAAGTGAGTGAAATCTCAAGGGGTAATTATATGGCAATGGTAAAGAAATCAAGTTCACGATATGAACAAAAGCGTATATCGAGGCTCGAATCGGGAATCAGGGCAGCTCAGCATTCAGGAATTTCTTCTGAACAAATAAACCAGCTTGTCGGCAAGGTTTTCGGTGAAACAATACAGGACACTGAAGAGGGCAGTATCACCAGGCTCGATGTTGATAACTATAATGGAGAAGTTCTTGGCCTGGAACAGGCGGCAGTTAAAGTACACAGGCATGTTGTATTGCCTGTTGACACCTACACACGATTTGAGGGCAAACGTTCACAAAGATTTAGCCGGCCCGTAGCCAAGATATTTCTGGACCATCCTGAGCGATTGAAGCAGTACAACATATTACGGGATCACCGGTTTAGCCGGTTTATGGCTATTGATATAATCAAGAGAGCCTACTTTGAGAAAAGAAATAGCAATGGCGGACACGAAGACCTTACTCCAAAGGCGGCACATCCGTTAGATTTAACCACTCAAGGATGGCAGACGCTCATTGAAGGGCATAAAGCCTCGTTTACCAGGATGCATGAGATGAAGATGCACGAGGGCCTAAGCCATTTACAGGCGACTAACAGTGTTTTCAAAGAGATGGATCACGAGTACAGGGCGACAAATGGCCAATCCGTCTTTGGCCAGATCGACGTAATACCGGGGCAGGTAAACGGTGCCAACAAAGGTAAATACACTTCCGATTTCAAAGCGAAAGAACGGAATCCAGAATTAAAACGGCGGTATTACAAGCGTTTTCAGCAGAAAAGATAAATGGTTGGCCGTAGGTACCGAGATGTTTATTGTTTCCGATTAGCTGCATCGTATCCGGTATCGAGATAAGTACGGGAACAGTTAACCAAAATATCATAACTAATTAACATATCGTGCCTTATTTATATTACTTCTACATGTTCGCCATGTTAGTATTCAGTTAGTAATAAATGTAGGAGACAAGTATGATGACAACAAAAGCTAAGTTCAACATAGATAAAAAGGGCGAATTTCAGGCGAGTCTTCCTGCAGCTAATGGGCACAGATTTATTTGCGCCGGAGAGGATTGTATAACAAAAGAGACTTGCGCAAGATGGAATCGCATCCATAAAGAGCATGCTAGCCATCGCAACAATTGAGGGTCAAAATGACCTTTCCCCTGTTGAGCGCCTACCTTTTTATGCACCAGCGGTAATGTAAGCTTAGTATTATAAGTTTTACCAATGACGTTGCATAT
Organism: Dehalococcoidia bacterium; assembly: GCA_050014895.1. Taxonomy (GTDB): domain Bacteria; phylum Chloroflexota; class Dehalococcoidia; order GIF9; family UBA5629; genus JAFGLP01. The sequence continues at coordinate 4,693 of JBEKCL010000160.1, read as the reverse complement.
TCAATTTGGTAGATATTTCCCGCGACGCTGTAATTTCGCAGTTTATGTTGAATTCCGGTTATAAACCAGAGGATCACCCACATTTTATGTCCTGCACTGGCAGCCAAACAGTTTCGGTAAAGTTCATTTGCGCAAATCATCCCTTGCCTCGCCATACATTTTTCCACTAATATTGTGTAGGGCACAGATAGGACAATAGGCGCATGGGTGTGCATCTTACATTGGAGGATAGACTGGAAGGAGTTATTTTGATCCTTGTTTGGGGATGTAGCTAAGAGATATGTCTCTGTGATGCATATAATCGGTGAGGATGGCGTTAGATCATGACCATCCCGAAGCCGCCTCCGCACCCGGATAATCTAACGGGCGGGAGGGCGCTTTTTTCCCAACAATTGCTGGAAGTGGGGCGTAAAGACGCCGATTCCGTTCTCAAAGAGCTTGACTCCACTCCAAACGGCTTGAGCTTCGAGGAGGCTGTTGCCCGCGCCAAACGCTACGGGTTGAACGAGATCGCACACGAGAAGCGCCAATCGCCATTTATGCGCCTCCTGGATAATATCAAGAACCCGCTGGTCATCCTGCTGACATCTCTGGGTATCATCTCCTATATAACCGGTGACCTCCGTGCCACCGCTGTCATTTTCGTGATGGTTTTGATGGGAGTAGCGTTGCGCTTTTTCCAGGAAACGCGTGCCGATAATGCTGCGGAAAAACTCAAGGCTATGGTCAACACCACCGCCACTGTAATACGCGATGGCAAGGAAACTGAACTTGCTCTCAGGCTACTGGTGCCGGGCGATATCATACACCTGGCCGCCGGGGATATGGTCCCTGCCGACGTGCGCCTGCTGACCACTAAGGATTTATTTCTGAACCAGGCCGCTCTCACCGGCGAATCCATGCCGGTGGAGAAAAAGGCCGCTATCGCACTGGCCGAAGTTCAAAATCCGCTGGAGCTGCCGGATGTTTGCTTCCTCGGTTCGGATGTAGAAAGCGGTACAGCAACCGCAGTTGTCATCCACACCGGGGACCAAACATACTTCGGGTCGCTCGCCACCAGCATTGTTGGCCAGAGGGAGCGGACCAGCTTTGACAGGGGCATTAATCAGTTCACCTGGCTAATGATCCGTTTTATTGCTGTGATGGTTCCCGCTGTATTCCTGATTAACGGGTTTAGCAAACACGAGTGGCTGACTGCATTCATGTTTGCTATGGCGGTTGCTGTCGGGCTGACGCCCGAGATGTTGCCTATGATCGTGACCGTCAACCTGTCCAAGGGTGCAATTGAGATGGGGCGCAAGAAAGTAATCGTCAAGCGTCTGAACGCCATCCAGAACTTCGGCGCGGCCGATGTGCTGTGTACTGACAAGACCGGCACACTAACTGAGGGCAAGATAGTGCTGGAGAAGCATCTGGATGTGCATGGCCACGATAGCGAGCATGTCCTGAACTACGGGTATATGAACAGCTACTTTCAGACCGGCCTGAAAAACCTGATGGATGAGGCAATTCTCAAACATGGTCACCTCGAGGAGGACCTTAAGGTAAAAACAGATTACCGGAAAATAGATGAAATCCCCTTCGATTTTCAGCGGCGGCGAATGTCGGTCATCGTGGAGGACAAGCAGAACCTGCATACCCTGATCTGCAAAGGAGCAGTGGAAGAGATCATGCGCCTTTCCACGCGCGTGGAAGTGGAAGGCGAAGTGCTGGACGTAACACCGGAGCATGACGCCCACCGCAAACTTCTCGTGCAGGAATTGAACGAGCAGGGATTCCGGGTTGTTGCCGTGGCCTATAAAACAATACCCGGCGACGACGATGAGCCGCATTATACGGTGCAGGACGAATCCAGCCTGACTCTTCTTGGCTTTATGGCCTTCCTGGACCCACCCAAGGACACTGCCACGGAGGCCCTGCAGCAACTGAAAGCGTTGAACGTGGATGTCAAGATACTGACCGGCGATAATGAAATCATCACAACCTACATATGCAAGCAGGTAGGTATGCCAGTAGATAAAATCCTGCTCGGATCACAAATTGATGCGATGAGTGAGACAGAACTGGCCGCAGCCGCCAGTGCGACCAGTATTTTCGCCAAGCTGGCGCCCGCCCAAAAGGAACAAATTATCCACGCTTTACAAAAGCAGGGGCACGTGGTGGCATTCATGGGCGACGGCATCAACGACTCCCCCGCACTGAGGGCCGCTGATGTGGGCATCTCTGTTAATAGCGCTGTAGACATTGCCAAGGAGTCATCCGACATCATCCTGCTGGAAAACAGTCTTCTGGTGCTGAAACAGGGCGTGCTGGAGGGCCGCCGTGTATTTGGCAACATCATCAAGTACATTAAGATGGCGGCCAGTTCCAATTTCGGTAATATGTTCAGTGTGGTGGGAGCCAGCGCATTTCTGCCGTTCCTGCCCATGCTGCCGATACAGGTGCTGACCAACAACCTGCTCTATGACTTCTCGCAAACCACTATTCCTACTGACAATGTGGACGCAAGCTGGCTGGTTAAGCCGCGCAAGTGGACGATCGGACATATCCAGCGCTTCATCCTGTTCATCGGCCCGATCAGTTCAATCTTCGATTACATCACTTTCTTCATTATGCTATATGTGTTTAACGCATGGAATAACCCGGCCCTATTTCACACCGGCTGGTTTGTAGAATCGCTCTTCACCCAGACCCTGATTATTCACGTCATCCGCACGAATGAGATCCCGTTCATCCAGAGCCGGGCCAGTTGGCCGTTGATAATCACTTCGATAATCATCGTCTCTGCAGGTGCGTGGTTAACGGTTTCGCCGCTTGCCGAAACGCTCGGATTTGTAGCCCTTCCGCCACTCTTCTGGCTGCTGCTGGCGGCCATGCTGGTGTGCTACGTATTCCTGACCCAAGTTATAAAAACCTGGTTCTATCGCAGGTTTGGTGACTGACGGCAGGCCAATGGTTGGACCTGCTTTAGCCCGTCCCGGTAGATGTGGGAGGGTTTCTGGCTTGGCTGCCGTTAACCTGCTCGCTCGTTAAATATCATAACTATTTAACTTTATGCCTTCGTACTATATTACTAATCCATATCCCGCATGATAGGATTCTTGTAATTAATGTTGGGACTGACGCGCCTTATAACAGGCAGTAATCTATCTTGCAACATAATGAACGATTGGATGTCCACCGCTTAAGAAAGTGGCTTATGGAGAATGAAAATGACAAAAGCTAGCAAAACCGGGACTCTATCCAGAAAACGCGGTCCTTTAAGTGACGGACCCGGTAAATCGTTAGCTAAAGCATCATCGAATGCAAGGGGAGGGGAAAAGCCAGGGAAAAAGACCGAAAAAAAATCCCAGGAATACTCCGAGAGCATTATTAACACCGTACGTGAACCCTTAATCGTTCTGGACCAGGATTTAAGAGTAGTTTCTGTCAGCCGCTCCTTTTATGACGTCTTCAAGGTAAAACCTGAAGAGACCGTGGGGCAGCTTATCTATGACCTGGGCAATAAACAGTGGGATATCCCCAGGCTTCGGGAATTGCTGGAAGACATCCTGCCTAAAAAAGCGACTTTTGATGACTATGAAGTTGAATACGATTTTCCTGGCATTGGCAGGCGTGTAATGCTTCTAAATGCACGTAGAATACCCAGGCCACCGGAAAAGCCGAAGGTTATTCTCCTTGCTATCGAAGATGTCACCAGGCGCAAGAAGGTGGAAGAATCTTATCTTCGCTTAGCAGCAATCGTTAATACTTCTCTGGATGGAATTATTGGAAAGACTCTGCGAGGAGATATTGTTAGCTGGAATAAAGGGGCGGAAAAAATCTACGGTTATACCGAAAAAGAGATGCAGGGCCAAAATATTTCTCTTTTAGCTCCTCCCGGTTACAAAGAAGAAATACTTGATCAACTTAAAAAGATGCGAGCCGGTGAATTGATTAAAAATTATGAAACAAAACGTGTCCGGAAAGATGGGGTAGTACTTGATATTTCTTTGACCCTTTCCCCAATCAAGGACAAGTCAGGAAATATTTATGGCGTGTCGGCTATCATGCACGACATAACCGAACAAAAAGAGGCAAACCAGATTCTGCTTGTTAATGAATACTCTGAGAGCATAATCGACACCGTGCGTGAACCTTTAATCGTCCTTGACCAGGATTTAAGGGTGGTCTTAGTCAACCGTTCCTTCTATGATGTCTTTAAAGTAAAGCCTGAAGAGACTGTGGGGCAGCTTATTTTTAACCTGGGCAATAAACAGTGGGATATCCCCAGGCTGAGGGAACTGCTCGAAACCATCCTTCCCCAAAAGGCAACCTTCGATAACTACGAGGTGGAACACGATTTTTCTACCATTGGAAGGCGCGTAATGCTTTTGAACGCCCGGCAGATTCAAAGGGTGTTGGGCAAAGAACGGATCATCCTCCTGGCCATCGAGGATATCACCGAACGTAAGGAGATAGAAGCCGGCTTGGAAAAGACCCGGAAAGAGCTGGAAGTAATTAAGCAATCCGCAGATGAATCCAGTGAATTCGCTGAGAGTATCATCAACACCGTGCGTGAGCCATTAATTTCTTTGGACCAGGATTTAAGGGTGGTCACGGTCAGCCGTTCCTTCTATGAAGTCTTTAAAGTAAAACCCGAGGAAACCGTGGGACAGCTTATCTATGACCTGGGCAACAAACAGTGGGATAT
>JBEKCL010000159.1:0-7901 GCA_050014895.1 Dehalococcoidia bacterium | reverse complement strand
GCCCTGCGTTCAGCAGGATGGGCAGGCAACGTTTTCATCGTAGACGACAACTTTATCGGCAATAAAAAGAAACTCAAGTCTGAGATATTACCCGCGTTCTGGGTATGGTCCAAGAATAATAATTTCCCCTTTTTGTTTAATACCCAGACGTCTATAAACCTGGCTGATGACGATGAACTGATCGATCTCATGGTTGCAGCCAATTTCATAACGGTCTTCATCGGTATCGAAACAACTAATGAAAATAGCCTTACCGAATGCGGTAAATCCCAAAACCGCAGCCGTGACCTTGTGGCATCTGTCCGGAAACTCCAGAACATGGGCCTCGAGGTTCAAGCGGGTTTCATAATCGGATTCGATAACGACACGCAATCCTGCTTTCAGGACATGGTCAATTTCATTCAAAAAAGCGGGATTGTGACCGCCATGGTTGGACTTCTGCATGCGCCCTTAGGCACGAAGTTGTATGCGCGGCTGGCAAAAGAGGACCGGCTGACCGGCAATTTCGGTGGGAATAACACGGACTACTCGATCAATTTCACTCCCAAAATGAATCAAAAAATTCTGGTGGAAGGTTACAGGAAAGTCGTAAGCACGATATATTCGCCCAGGCAGTACTGCGAGCGAGTAAAAACCTTCCTTCGTGAATACCGCCCGGCTTCACACAACCGTGTGAAACTGCGTTCAGAACATGTGGGAGCGCTATTAGGGTCCTTTTGGATGCTCGGAGTAAAAGAAAAAGGTAGGACCGATTATTGGAGACTGATGATCTGGACTATGCTAAAACGACCCAGACTGTTCACGGTTTCGGTTTCCCTGGCAATTTACGGGTTCCATTTCCGTAAAGTCGCCGAGGCCGGAATACCAAGCTAATAATTTATTAAGGGCTTTGATAGCGGTGCACGCTTTACGTAAGGCCCAGTAAGCTTATTCCAGTCGTAAATAGCATTCTACTTAAAGGCCATTTCGCTATTATTACCCACGCTTGAACAAACATCGGGATGACTACGTGGATGTAATAGGCTATCCTGTTACCTGGTAGATCCTGTATTTTTGCTTGAAAGACATAAAAATAAGGGAGTCTCTGTACGTCGAGACTCCCTTTGATCTTCTGATCCGTGCTCCTCCCTACTTTCCCTCTCAGATAAGCCTTAATCTTTTGCTCTATCTTAACGATAACGTAGCCTCTTTGCTACTAAACGGAAAGCTCGGGAGTTTTACCTGCTCTCTCTTTACGCACGGTAGGAGCTTACCTTCGCTCCTCCTGCATAGGAGAGCCCGTTAGAGGAAAGTGCCATATTACCAACATGGCCTGTTTCTTGACCATACTCTACCTCCCCGGGGGCTGTTGCCTTTTATTGCCCTCAAGACCATGCTAGCAAAAAAGGTCAGGCAGGTCAAAGCCTATTTGGGTCATTTGCACTATATAGTTGGCTCATTCATAATGTGGCGGGATAATAATTAAAATGGAAAAAATATTACTGGGCATGTCCACAGATGAACTGAAGCTACTGGCAACGGGATCAGGCGAGAAAGAATTTCGCGGTAAGCAGATGGCCGATTGGATTTACCGGCAGGGTTGCAGGATGATCGACGATATGAAAAACCTTCCGGATGCTTTTAAAATAAGGTTGGTTGGTGAGTACGAAGTCGGCCGTTCTGATATCATGAAAATGCGCCGGAGCAAAGACGGCACTTTCAAACTCCTGCTTAGGCCGGCCTTTGATGAGCGGATAGAGACGGTTGGGATGCCTTATGATGACCGCTTTTCCTGTTGTGTTTCAACACAGGTAGGTTGTGCAATTGGCTGCGCCTTCTGCGCCACCGGCGCCAGCGGGTTTAAGCGCAATCTGGCTACAGGTGAAATAATCGACCAGGTACTGACCGTGGGGGAAGTTGCTCTCAAGGAAAAGCTGTTAGGGGCGGGAGGCAGGATTAGCCACGTAGTCTTTATGGGCATGGGCGAGCCGTTGATAAACTACGATGCAACTCTGGCAGCAGTCAAATTGCTCAATACTGAGCTAAATATAGGCATGCGTAATATCACGATTAGCTCAATTGGCTATGTGCCCGGCATATACCGTTTGTCCAAAGAGCAGCTACAGCTTACGCTCGCTGTATCTCTCCATGCCTCTGAAGATACTTTGCGCAGGCGCCTGGTCCCTGGTATGTCACGTTACACACTCAAGGAAATCGTTGATGCATGCCGGGCCTATTTTAGAGAGACGGGCCGCAGGATCTCCTTTGAGTATTGCCTGCTAAAGGGAGTAAATGATACTAAGGATGATGCTACCAGGCTGGCAGACTTGTTGAAAGGTATAAATTGCCATGTTAACCTGATCCCGTTTAATCCTGTGGAAGGCTCAAGTTTTAGATCACCGGAGCCGGGCCGGCTGGCTGATTTCAGGCAGGTGCTTGAAGATGCCAACATTCCTGTAACGCAGAGAGAACAACGTGGAGTGGGCATTGAAGCTGCCTGCGGACAATTGAGGCGGCAATTCGTATAAATTTACTCTGGTAGTCTACATAAAATTTAGCTAAATTGGAGCGTCACAGTAACTTGACAACGAAAGTCGCTGTGATAGAATTTGACCGGTCAATCAACATGTCGGTTTAGATTGTGCGGGGATGGCTCCTTTTTCCTGCACGGAGTGGAGTTTAAATCATGGAAAACTATCCCTGGTTGAAGAATTACGATAAGGGTGTGCCGTACACGCTTCAGCCTTATCCGCACAAAACTATGATTGACGTAGTGGATGAGTCTTGCAGGGACAAGCCTTACAGGTCCCTGTTTTTCTTCAAGGGTACAAGGCTTACATATGACGAGTTTATCAGGCGGAGTGACAGCCTGGCTGCGGGCCTTGTCTCTCTCGGAATCAAAAAGGGCGACCGCGTGGCCATGCTTCTTCCCAACTCGCCGCAAATGGTTTTAGGGTTCCACGGGATATGGAAGGCGGGCGCCATAGCTGTCCCGATAAATCCGCTATATACCGAACACGAATTGGAGCACGCCCTTAAAGAGGTGGATGCTTCTGCCGTGATAGTGCTCAACCCGTTTTACAATGCGGTCAAACACATTCAACCAAGGACCAATGTTAAAACCGTAATCGCCACCAATATCAAGGAGTATTTACCTGGGCACCTGGGTATGCTGTTTACACTTGCCAGGGAGAAAAAGGAAGGTTACCGGATCAGTTTGGGCAGCGGTGATGTTTGGTTTCAGGACCTGTTGAAAAAATATAAAAATTCCGGGCGGCCGGCTATCAAAGTAAATCCCTCCGATCCTGCGGTCATACTCTTCAGTGGGGGAACTACGGGTACTCCGAAGGGTGCAGTTGGCACACATGGAGCTTTGATAATGACAGCCATGCAAATACATGCGTGGTTGAGTCCGTCGCTTGATCCGTGGGAAGACAGGGTCATGCTTACCATGCCGATGTTCCACGTTTTTGGCTGTGTGGGTGCTCTTGGAACAGCTATGGTGAACCATTCATCGTGTATTCTGATTCCGAGCCCGCGAGACCTGACTGATGTAGTTAAGAGCATTCATAAGTACCGTCCAGCTTTTATGCCGGGTGTCCCCACATTTTATATCGGTATTATGAATCATCCGCTGGTTAAATCCGGCAAGGTGACGCTGAAAGGCATGAAGTTATGCATCGTTGGGGCAGCGCCACTAATGAACGAAGTGAAAAAAAGATTTGAAAGTATGACGGGCGGCAGGCTGCTTGAGGGATATACAATGACTGAGTGCATGCAAGCTGCTACCCTTAATACCGTGATGGGCGAGAATAAGGAGGGCTCAGTGGGCTTGCCGCTTCCTGATGTGATTATCAGGATCGCTGATGCGGAGACGGGAGAGGGAAGTTTGAAGAATGGCAAACTCGGCGAGATATGTTTCAAGGCCCCTAATCTCATGTTGGGCTACTGGAACCAGCCGCAGGAGACAGCAGATATGGTCAGGGATGGCTGGTTATATTCGGGTGATATAGGCTACTTGGATGAGGACGGCAACTTATTCTTGCATAGCCGTAAGAAAGAAATAATCAAGACCAGCGGTTTCCAGGTCTGGCCTCGTGAGATCGAAGAGGTATTGCACGAACATCCTGCAGTTATGGAAGTTGGTGTGGTGGGGATACCGGACCAGTACCAGGGGGAATCTGTGAAAGCATGGGTCGTATTAAATCCAGGCATGACATGCAGCCCTGAAGAGTTGAGGGAGCACTGCCGCACCAAGCTGGCTGCTTACAAGGTCCCCAAGCAGATCGAGATACGGGGAGACCTGCCGAAATCCCAGGTTGGTAAAATTTTAAGGCGGGTATTGTTGGAGGAGGAGAATTCAAAGCCGTCCGAAGATAAAAAATAGTATAAATTTTGGATATAACAACTATTGTATATTAAAGGAGGTAAAAATTGGCTGAATACAGGTGGCTAAAAAACTACGATCCAGGGGTTCCACAGTCGCTGGAACCGTATCCGCAGATGACACTTCTAGATTGTGTAGATGAGGCAGTTAAGGAGCACCCCGATTACCCGATGGTTCTCTTTAAGAAAAGGAAAATGTCCTATGCCGAAATACAGAAACTCAGCGATGAGTTTGCTGCGGCGCTGGTAGCAAAGGGAGTGAAGAAAGGGGACCGCGTGGCTCTGCTTATGCCGAATTGCCCTCAGGCCATTATCTGCCGGTGGGGGGCATGGAAAGCAGGCGCATTGCTGGTTCATATGAACCCGATGTATACCGATGCCGAACTGGAGCACGCTTTTAAGGATTGCGGTGCGGAAACTGTGGTTGTATTGACGATGTATTATAAGTCGGTTAAAAGGATTCAGTCACGCACCAGCCTTAAGACGATTATATGCACCAGCATCAAAGAATACCTTCCGCCCATGGTGAAGGTGCTTTTCACCTTGCTCATGGAAAAGAAACAGGGCCACTATGTGGAGATAGAAAAGGGTGATATCTGGCTGCAGGACCTTATGAAGCAATATGTTGGATCCAAACGGCCTGACATAAAAATTCTTCCTTCCGATAATGCGCTTATACTTTTCAGCGGCGGCACGACAGGTACGCCTAAAGGTGTAATAGGGACGCATCACTCTCAGTACATTACCGGCGCACAGTTCAACGCCTGGTTCAAAGCAGCTTCCGAGGCGTATAAAGATGTGATGATGGTTGTGTTACCGCTGTTTCACTCCTTTGGTACGTATGCCGTTATGTGTACCGGAGTAGTAGGGCATCAGGCACTGTCGCTGGTAGCGAATCCGCGTGACCTCAATGATGTTATTGCTGCCATCGAGCATGACAAACCTGCATTCTTCCCGGCGGTGCCGGCTATGTATATTAACTTGCTTAATCATCCCAAGGTCAAAGCCGGGAAAGTGGATTTCCACTCCATGAAATGCTGCAACTCGGGAGCGGCGCCGCTTCTTGCTGATACAAAGAAACGGTTCGAGGAAATTACAGGAGGAAGAATAGTTGAAGGGTACGGCCTGACGGAGACTACTATGGCTTGCACCTGTACTCCCTATAAAGGAGTTTGGAAGCTGGGGTCAGTGGGCATGCCCACTCCGGATGTCGTTATCCGGATAGGCGACATTGAAACCGGTGAAGGTGAAATGCCACCTGGAAAAGAGGGGGAGATTATCTTTAAAGCGCCGCAGCTCATGGTAGGATATTGGAACAAGCCGGAGGAAACCAAGGAAATGTTGAGGGATGGGTGGTTGTATACGGGTGATGTGGGGTATCTGGATGACGATGGGTACCTGTTTATAACCTCCAGGAAGAAGGACCTTATTAAAACCAGCGGCTTCCAGGTATGGCCTCGTGAGGTAGAGGAAGTCATAAGCAGCCATCCTGCGGTTGCCGAAGTCAGTGTGGCCGGTATTGCTGATCCCAAGCAGGGCGAGGCGGTCAAGGCGTGGGTGGTATTAGAGGCTGGCAAGACTGTGACCCAGGAAGAGATACAGGCGTGGTGCAGAGAGAAACTCGCTGGTTATAAGGTGCCTAAATTCGTTGAGTTTCGCAAAGATTTGCCCAAGACAATGGTGGGCAAGGTATTGCGGCGAGTGCTGGTTGAAGAAGACAGCAAGAAAGGCAAGTCCTAGGGCAGTTTCATTTAACTGATAAATCAAAGAAAAGCATATTTTCCTCTTGCCCTGCCAATCAAGTTTGGCAGGGCAGGAGAATCTTATATGCCAGATTTCTAGCAGTAATCGTGTATTAGTGGTTTGGGCTAAATATAGTATTGGAAGAATAGCAATTGACTGACTATCTCTGGTACAAAAGCTATGATCCGGGAGTTCCCCATTCCCTTGAGCCATATCCCCAGAAGACCATTCTCGATGTTATTTCTGAAGCTAGAAAGGAACGCCCCGATTACCCCATGCTTATTTTTCAGGACAGGAAAGTACCTTACAGTGAAATAGAAGATGAAAGTGACGCCCTGGCGGCGGCATTTGCGGATATGGGAGTAAAAAAAGGTGACCGGGTAGCAGCACTTTTCTTAAATTGCCCGCAGGAATACATAGTCTTCTTTGCTGCCTGGAAGGTCGGTGCCATCATAGTGCCGCTGAATCCGCTGTACACCGAGTATGAACTTGAAAGCCGGTTAAACGAAATCACGGCTGAAGTGGTAGTGGTGCTTAACCTGTGGTATCCCATGGTGAAGCGTTTCCAGAACAAAACCAGTGTAAAAAAGGTTATCATGGCAGAGTTCGATGATTACACCACACCTAATAAAGAAAAAGCCGCCTCGGCGGTTGAGCAGGGTGACTACTGGTGGATGGACCTGACGCGTAGGTACGCGGGAAAGAAACCGCCCAGGATTAAGGTAAAGCCGGAAGATACGGCTATGATTCTGTTCAGCGGAGGAACTACAGGCACTCCCAAAGGAGTGATGGAGAGCCACCACTCGCTGGTCATTACCGGCATGCAGGTTGAAGCCTGGTTTCGTAAGATATCCCTGTGGTGGGACGAGAAGTTCCTGGTCCCTCTGCCCCTTTTCCACGCGTTTGGGATCTACGCCAGCTTCGGCATGGCTCTGGTGCAGCACAATATCTCGGTGCTTATCGCCAACCCGCGTGATATAAAGGGCATGGTCGAGACTATTAAGAACCAGGGCATCACCAATATGGGCGCTGCGCCAACCATGTTCATCTCCATGCTGGGATACCCTGATTTGAAGATGGGGGACTTGAAGTCTATACGCATGGCCACCTCTGGCGCCGCGCCGCTGATGCGGCAAACCAAGGAGCAGTTCGAGAAGCACATCAGTGGCAGGGTGACTGAAGGCTATGCGTTGACTGAGAGCGGGATGGCCATGATAACGACGCCTGCGCAAGGTAAATGGAAAGAAGGTTCGATCGGTCTTCCTTTACCTGATACTATCGTGCGTATCGTTGATATCGAAACAGCTACCAAAGACGTAAAACAGGGTGAAGCTGGTGAGATCGTAATCAAGGCGCCTCAATTAATGAAGGGTTATTGGAAGCGGCCTGAAGAGACGAAGGAGATCCTGCGCGATGGCTGGCTTTATACGGGTGACATAGGCTATATGGATGAAGACGGCTATATATTCCTCACTTCCCGTAAAAAGGACCTGATCAAATGTGGAGGCTTCCAGGTATGGCCGCGTGAAGTGGAAGAAATACTGATGACTCATCCGGCCGTGGCTGAGGTCTGTGTGGGCGGTATTCCCGATCCCAGGCAAATGGAAGCTGTTAAAGCGTGGGTGGTCTTAAAAGAGGGGCATGAGGCGACTGTAGAGGAACTGCAGAAGTATTGCCGTGAGAAGCTGACCGGCTATAAGGTCCCCAGGCATTTTGAATTCCGCAAGGAACTTCCTAAAACGTTTGTTGGAAAGGTGCTGCGCAGAATATTGCAGGAAGAGGAAAATAAAAAC
>JBEKCL010000158.1:0-8856 GCA_050014895.1 Dehalococcoidia bacterium | reverse complement strand
CCGCCGCAGGGATTAACGCTGTATTTACCGCCTTTGAGCATCAGGCCGTCATCAATCAGGGCGTCTGCCCTGCCGCGCTCTACCAGGCCGAATTCGGCCATGCTGATTTCGAGCTGGTGCACAAACGCATCGTGAAGCTCCACTATGTTGATGGACTTCTTGGGGTCTTTGATGCCCGCCATCTGGTAAGCGCGGTGGGACCCGTAATAATCGGACATAATGCGGGGCATTATCTTCTGGTTCTTTCCTGCAAATGAGTGCTCGTTTGCTTCACCCAGGCCGGTTATCCAGATAACCGGTTTGCCTGTATTCTTTGCTATGGCTTTAGCAGTTTCTTCTTCAGCTAAAATAAGGGCTGCAGCGCCTTCCGTATAAACGCATATTTCAAGCTCTTTAAAAGGATATACAATGAGCCTGGAATTCATGACTTCTTCGGGAGTCACCTGATCGTGCTGCCTCTGTGCATATTTATTGTTCTTTACCTGTTGGCTCAAAATAGATGATATCTTGGCTGTAACTTCGGGTTTGAGGTCTTTGGGATGCTCATCCATATAGGCAAGCACGACTTCCGCATAGCTGTCGGCGGCAGTCCAACCTAGCTTCTGTTCGAAGAAGCTGTCTGCTGACCAACCGATACTTTTAATCACTTCTGGAGTGGCTGACATGGACTGGAAGTCGAAACAATCGGTACATTTCTCAACACCGAGTACAAGTGCTGTCTTGAATCTGCCTGCAGCTAAATAGGCGTGAGCGGCTGATAAAGTATAGGCGCCTGTGGCGCCGCCTGTGGATATGCGGATGCCAAATTTATTCTGCATGCCTATAATGCCATGTAGGGGATGCTCGGGGATACAGGTTCTCTCAAAGATGTCATTATAGATTCCGTAAACTCTCGTGTTGCCATCTGGGCGAGTTCATAATATGTCTTCTCGACCCATTTGGCCTTGAACGGAGTCACCGCGGCGCCTACTATGCCGACTCTTTTGGACATTCTCTTTGCCTCCTTTAACTATGAGATTATTCAGCTGAATTAAACTGCAAAAGCCTGTTGATCGGAAAAATCCGGCTATGATGAGAGCAGCATAGTCCCGTTGTAGATTCGTTTATCATCAATCAGCGCTCTGTATTTGTTATGTAATACCGGCTGGTTATACTACGGGTTACATAATAGTGATAAAGAGATGCTTTTGTCAAAGTCTGATAGCCGTCCATTTGACAATGAGAGAAATCTCGTGGTAAATTATACTGCCGTTAAATACCGACCAGTTTTACTTGATGGTATTCAAGGGAAAGTCAATAGGAGAATCGGAATGAGGGATTTCGACGTTGTAGTGATAGGGTCGGGTATGGGTGGACTTTCCGCCACTGCCGCGCTGGCCAAAACCGACAAAAAGGTACTTGTGCTGGAAAAGCACAGTATGCCGGGTGGCTGAGCCACCTCTTTCTTGAGGGGTTGTTTCGAATTTGAGGTAGCGTTGCACGAACTTTCGGGACTGGGCTCTGACGACAACCATGGACCACTTTACCGCACACCATCCAGCTACGGAGTTTATCCAAGGGTCGACTTCCTTAAGATCCATGAGGTGTTTCGCAGCTATTTCCCCGATTTCGAGATAACGGTACCGGTCGGCAGGGAGAACTTTAAAAATGCCTTGTGTGACCAGTTTCCGGCGGATAAGGACTCTATAATAAAGATGTCGGGCATTATTTTTGAGTTTGCCACGGAATATGCCCGTGGGCCGACCTCTTGTTGGATGTTGCCTGCGGGAAATGCGGCTCCCAGCAGATACGGAGGTCTGAAGGAATACATATCATCACTCCGAAACTGATCAATAAATATGTTGTAGGGGCATTGCCCCCCTCCAAAAGGCACTGCAACATCATACCGTGGCGCGGACATTCGCTCATTGGCACCACCGACCGTGAATATATAGGTAATCCCGATGACTATCATGTCACTAGGGCATCAATTGAGGAGTTTATAGGCGAGGTCAACGGGGCTTTCGGCAATAAGAACCTCATCAAGTACTCAGATATCACATATGTGTATGTGTGTATGGCGGCCTGCGCCGGCTGGTCGAAGACGAGACGAAAGACGTATATAGGACCTCGCGGAAATATGAGATCTACGATAACGAGAAAGACGGCCTCAAAGGGCTGATCACGGTCGAAGGCGGCAAATACACTACCAGTCGGGGCCTTGCTGAAAATTTGCTCAAAATGGTCACGGCGAAAACCGGGACGAAATATAAGAAATCGGTCACGGCGGGCAAGTACCTGGCAGGGTGTGAAATCCCTGACATAGACACCTTTGTTGCCTCCGCCAAATCTGCTAACAGCGACTTTAGCGCGTCAACAGTGGACTTCCTGTCCCGCATCTATGGCACGGAATTTAACCAGGTAATGGACATCGCCAGGAGCAATGTGAAGTACGCTACTCCCCTGGACGCCGATGGCGAAATGCTGGCGCAAGTGCTTTACTCCCTGAAGAACGAGATGGCATGCACGCTGACAGATATACTCATTCGCAGAACAGGGGTCGGCACTCTGGGTAACCCGGGACCCAAGGTGATAGAAGCCATAGCAGAAATTGCAGCCAGGGAACTAAATTGGAATACCGCAAGGTTGGACCGTGAACTTGAAAAGGCCGTGATGGCACTCTCGATACCTTGATTATTCGGGCTTCAGTATTAGTTTCTTGGATGAAAAGCAAATAAGATCGCTTGCCGGTTATTTCGTCTGGCGAGCCAGGCTATAAACGTACTTCAATGACCGAATTCATGCAGAAAAGTGAAAGTTGAGGTGAGTGGTGGGATTCGAACCCACGCCCTGCTTCTTTAAAAGCAATGGCTGGTATTTGTGAAATTATTAGAGTAACAAGATTTAGCCGGGAGCTTATAACCTATACACGTGTGACGGATATTTAGAAGACAATTGCGAGCAATCAACTACGATATGATGGCCTCGCAAAACTGATCAACCACCGGATTTCATTAATAAGGCTGCTGCCTCTTACCATGTTTCTTTTCTGGTATTAGCTGTAATCCGCGCTTCAACATTTTTTCAGCAGTAGGAGCAGGAGATTGTTCGGAGGAAAATAACGTTATCAGTTTCTCCAGATCACTTTGATACTTTTTGGGTAGTCTATCAATTCGTAATTTGTCGGAATTCTTCTTCCAGCATTCATCAACCATGTCATCAAGCAGCCTGCTGATGGTTTTCCCCATGCCATAGGCCAGTAATTCTATTTTAACCTTGGTATCCGGCATCAGTGAGTATGAGGTGACAACTCGCTTCATTTACTACAATTGTAGTAAATGAAGTTGAGAATTTCAAGGTTGCATATGTTTAGGGGTGGACAACCAACAACAAAATACCAAATTATTTAAATAAATATGCAACAATTATTTAGGGATATAGGCAGCGAACGATTGTTTTATGTGCTCTTTTACCCGGATAAGCAGACCTGACGCTCCCTTTTAACTATACACACAAAATATCCGCCGTGCGATTCCTGTTCTTTATTTCCATCCACCGCCTATATGGTAGGCCGTGCAGGAATCGAACCTGCGACCCACTGATTAAAAGTCAGTCACTGTATCAAATTAAGTACATAATTTTCCCAATAATCTACGATTGATAAGCTGTTGACCCAGTATACTGATTTAATATAAAATCAGGTTGGAGTATGAGAACCCAAGTGACCAAATACTGTCCCGAATGCGGCAGGCCTCTCGGCCACCATAATCCCGTGCCATTTTGCGAGGCCTGCCAGGTAAAAAATATGGACAGGCTGGTCAGCGGGGACAAGCCCTATTACGACGCCCAGGACCTGGCAGATATACTGGGTTTCAAGGACGCTGAATCGGTCAGGAGGCTCGGCCGTAAGGGTAAGCTGCCGCCCAGGGTGCCAGCCGTGCGAAAGTGGCTCTGGGTCAGGGGCGTGGTGGATGAGTGGATCAGGGGAGGACATCAGGCACCAAAGCCGGAACAGACTGGGAGAGTGACGGTGGTGGAGGACAGTGCCCACCCCTTTATCAGATTTCATGAGCAAGCCGACGTCCTGGTCGTCGACAAGGAGGGTAGGGTCATCACTAAAATGGAGACCGCTCCCACCTGGACGAAACTCGACGAGCTTCCCGGGCCGCCGCAAGCTTGAAGGGGAGCTAGGAGCTTGGCACGATCTCATGGCGGTCTGGCACGCCGATACCGGATCTACACCCTTATACCTTCAGCCTGTCTGCCACCCCGAACTTCAGGTGCTGCGCCCGCACGTCTGAGTCGGCCAGGTTGGAGTAGTGCCGGGTCATGGCCAGGCTGGAGTGCCCCAGCTTCTTCTGCAGGCTGAAGGGATCGCCTCCATTACGCAAGTACAATACAGCGCCTGTGTGGCGCAGCTTGTGCGGGTAGCATCGCTTCATCCCGGCGCTCTTGCCATATGCCTCGATGACCTTCTCCATGCGGTCGGCGGTTAGGGCTCGCCCGTCATTGGTCAGCCAGAAACGGTCGGTCCCGATGGGCTCCGGCCTGTGCACCAGTTTGTACTTGAGCAGGGCCTTGGCAACCTTATGACCAAAGGGGATGTAGCGCTCCCTGCCGCCTTTGCCCATCACCTTCAGGTAGCCATTTTCAAGGTCGACGTCCTCCAGCTTGAGCGAAACCAGTTCGCCGATGCGGGCGGCGGTGTCGACCAGGGTCAGCATGATGGCGAAGTCCCTGAACCCCCGGTGGGTCCCTTTGTTAGGTTGACATAATAGTTTCTCTATTTCTTTGCCGGAGAATGTGGGCACGATCTTTAAGGGAACTTTAGGCATCTTGACCTTTTCCATCGGGTTCTTCTCGAGGAATTCCTCGCGCTGCAGGAAGCCGAAGAAAGCCCGCACGGCGCGGGCGTAGGTCTGGATTGACTGCAGGGAGATGGTGGCCTCCATGGGCCGGGTGAAGGGGTGATTGGCGAACTTGTGCCGCTCCTTCAGGGCGATTATGAAGCGACGCAGGTCGTCGCCTGTGATCTTTGAGACGTCCTGCTGGTCGCCGCCCAAGAAGGCCGCGAAGTATCCCACGCTGGTCTCGGTCCACCTGACTGTCTTGGGGCTCTTGCCCTCGGCCGCCGCGAAGATGCGGTAGGCTGCTAGGGCATCTGATAAGGTGGTCACGATGAAGTCCTCATGGGGACATTCTACGCGGGGGGAGGGTGGCTTACTACGACTTAGTGCTACATTCGCTGCCCGCAAAGCAGCGGCTCCTCCCAGCTTCGATGGCGTCCCTGGGGGGATTCGAACCCACGACCCGCTGCTTAGAAGGCAGCCGCTCTATCCTACTGAGCTACAGGGACTCATATGGAGTTTAACACAAGAAATCAAACTGCATCAACAGCAAGGATTAAGTGGGAAACAGGTGATTTTAAACCATTGCCTGCTTGGGTGATTCGGGCGCTTTAGCAGCAGGAGGCGCGGCCTTCTCTGTTTCCGCCGATTTAGCAGGGAGCTGTGTAGGGGATGTGCTTTTACTGTCCGTCACGTAGAAGCCGGACCCTTTGAAGATAATGGGAACGGGGACAAACAAACGCCGAGACTCGGATTTGCACTTAGGGCACGCAGCGACGCTCTCATCATTGAAGCTCTGCCGGAGCTCAAATTTCGTATTACATTTAGAGCAAACGTATTGATATATCGGCATTAATTCCTCCCGGAATTGTGTAATTCATCTGTACAAATTAGCACTCTAATAACTTGAGTGCTAATTTGATATTTTAGTTATATTTAACAGGATAGTCAAGTCCGAATGACAGAACCCAATGTGCCAACGTCAGTTGGATTGATCACAGTGTGCAAGCATATGGAAGATATTTACCTGTAGTATTTTTCGTTTTTTTTCATCACTTCACAGCTACAAACGGCTGTGCTATACTATGTCCCTGCCGGGTTAAGGGAATTTCGGCAAGACTGATGGGATGTGAGGGCTCGTAGCTCAGGGGTAGAGCGGTCGGCTCATAACCGATTGGTCGCAGGTTCGAAACCTGCCGAGCCCACCAGTAAAAAGGCTATCTCTCCAATCTAAATCAATTGAAAATGACCTCGTTCATAATATGAAGCAACTCATAATCCTAGAGGATAAATCTCATTAGTTTACAATAGCAGGCATCGATGGAAATTATTGAAGGTAGAAATCCAGTATTGGAGGCACTGAGGGCGGGCCGGCCGATCAGCAAGATACTGCTCGAAAAGAGTGTGAAAAGCCAGGGCCCCATCATTCAAATACTTGAGATTGTCAGGACCAGGAACATCCAGGTTGAGTTTGTAGACAAGCAATTAATTGAAGAACAATATGCCGGCGGAGTCAACCAGGGAGTTATCGCATTCGCTTCTGCCAAAGAGTACGTGGACCTGGACGACCTTTTGGAAATCTCAAAAAAGAAAGGTGAACCTGCACTATATTTAATACTCGATGGTATCGAGGACCCGCATAATCTGGGCGCAATCATCAGGACAGCAGACGCAACAGGCATTCACGGTATTATAATACGAGAGCGGAGGGCAGTAGGTGTTACCCCGGCAGTGGCAAAAGCCTCGGCAGGGGCGGTGGAATATGTGCCTGTAGCAAGGGTGACCAACATCTCCCAGACCATAATCTCCCTTCAGAAAAACAATGTGTGGGTTATTGGCATAGATATGAAGGGGAATACGGACTATACCAAAGTCGATTATAAGACGCCTACGGCTATTGTAATAGGCGGGGAGGGCAGGGGGCTGTCCGAACTGGTGAGCAAACGGTGCGATACCCTGGCATCCATTCCAATGAAAGGGCAGATCAGTTCGCTTAACGCTTCAGTGGCCGCCGCCGTCGTAATGTATGAAGCCCTGAAACAAAGACGCGGATAGGCGTGCATCCTTATTTATTGAAATTAATGCACCGGGAGTGAAGTATGGTAAAACCTGAGAATAACACAGTAATAGAACTACCTGAGTCCAAAATGAATGATGCGGCCGATCTTTTGGCCCTGGCATTTTACGACGACCCGCTGATGTTATATTTATTTCCGGACGACTCAGAACGCCGTGATATGGGGAAACGTTTCTTTTTGCCTAATATGAAACATGCCACACAACAGGGAAAATTATATACAACCGGTTCATTCCGGGGCGTTGCAGTCTGGCACTTTTTGGGTATTAATCCTGTAATAGAAAAAAGGGACATGGATGATCCAAGAGTGCAACTTCCGGTTTTGATGGGAGCGGACGCATTTCAAAGACTGATATACGCCTTCCAATGCACTGAGGAAATTCATAACAAATTAATGCCGGAGAAGCATTACTACCTGTTGTTTCTGGGGGTAGATACAGGATGGCAGAGTAAGGGAATTGGAGCCGCTTTAATCAAGCCAGTCCTCGAAATAGCTGATGAAAAAGGCCTGCCGTGTTACCTGGAAACAAATAAAGCCAAGAATGTGGAGTTTTACCGGAAACAGGGATTTGAAGTCGGAGAAGAAAGACAGATGCCGCACGGCGGCCCATATGTATGGGGATTAGTCAGAGCCCCGAAAACTAAATAGCGCCATTACCTTTAAACCGTCGATATTGTACTAGTCGTGCCCCTTGACATAACGGTAAGCCGATTTAGCGGCTGTGGCGCCATCACCAACTGCAGTAACAACCTGTCGAGCCGAATTTTTCCTGATATCACCAGCGGCATAAAGGCCCGGCACACTGGTAGCCATCAGTTCATCTGTAATAATATTTCCTGCTTCATCTAAATTGGCCAGGCCCTTTATAAGGCCACTATTAGGAATCAAACCGACTGCGACGAATAGCCCATCAACTTCGAGGGTAGATTTAACGCCCGTTTTCTTATTTATCAAGTTCAGCAGACGGAGCTTCTGTTCCCCTGTAATGCTTTCAACTGCTGAATCCCAGATCATTTTGATCTTGGGGTGAGTCAATACAAGGCGCTGAAGGACCGCACTGCCGCGCAATTGGTTGCGCCGGTGGATAATGAAAACGCCTTTGGCATGCTCGCTTAATTCAAGCGCATCCGAAAGCGCTGTATCGCCACCACCAACTACAGCCACGACCATATTTTTAAAAAGGAACCCGTCACAGGTGGCACAATAGGATACACCGCGCCCTTCCAAACGGTCTTCGCCGTCAACCCCCAATTTTCGATAATCGGCTCCTGTAGCTATGATAACCGATTTGGCTGTGTATGTTTCATCGTCAGTCGTGATCTGAAAAGCGCCATCAGCACTGGTTACGCCTGTTACATCAGCGGTTTCCATTTTCAAACCAAACCTCGCCGCCTGGTCATACATCTGTTGTCCAAGATCCATGCCTGTAATTCCCAAGGGAAACCCCGGATAATTATCGACGTGGCTGGCATTTATGATCTTTCCACCATACATGCCACGTTCAATTAAAACGACATTGAGACCATACCTGGCCGAATATAAACCAGCCGTCAGTCCAGCAGGACCGCCGCCGAGAATTATAACTTCATACTCTTGCATTATTGCCTTCCCCCCTTTGGAGTTAGTAGACATAATATTATTTCCGACTATGATATTTTTGATAGACTTCTTTTAAGTGTTTATTTGTGACATGAGTATAAACCTGCGTTGTACGTATGCTTTCATGCCCCAGCATCTCCTGCACTGAGCGCAAATCGGCGCCACCGATAAGCAAATCCGTGGCAAAAGAGTGCCTCAGAGTATGCGGATGGGCATCGAAAGGAAGGCCTGCCTTCTTCGAATATTTCTTTATCATTTTTTGGACGGCGCGAACTGGAAATCGCATACTTTCGCCTAATTTATCGTTTGTTTTTCTGCCACCATATCTAATAAACAGTGGTTTAAAACCGTCC
>JBEKCL010000157.1:0-8007 GCA_050014895.1 Dehalococcoidia bacterium | reverse complement strand
TATAAGGTGAATGTGGCAGGGTAACTGCTCCCAGGCACAGCAGTTATCCTGCTTTTTATTGTTAATCAGATGGATAACATAAGGAACTTTTGCATAATAGCGCATATTGACCACGGCAAGTCCACGCTTGCCGATAGGATACTTGAAATTACAGGTATGGTCAGAAAGACCAGCATGGACCAGATGCTGGATAGTATGGACCTTGAGCGTGAGAGGGGCATTACAATCAAGGCAAAGTCAGTCAGGATTCCATATGCAGCGAAAAGCGGCGCCGCCTATATTTTAAACTTGATCGACACGCCGGGGCATGTAGACTTCAGCTACGAGGTTTCCCGTAGCTTAAACGCATGTGAGGGTGCTGTGTTACTGGTAGACGCTACGCAGGGTGTGGAAGCGCAGACCATCGCCAATGCAAATCTTGCCATCGATGCCGGATTGAAGATCATCCCGGTTATCAATAAGATAGACTTGCCGGGGGCAATGGTTGACGATTGCAGTCTGCAGCTCTATACCATGCTGGGTTTGCATCTGGAAGATATACTTCACGTTTCGGCCAAGGACGGTACAGGGGTTTCGGAGCTTCTGGAAGCGATCGTTGACAGGATACCCCCGCCGGTGGGAAGCGCCTCTGATCCGCTGAGATGCCTTATTTTTGACTCGTTCTATGATGCCTACCGTGGTGTAATATCTCATCTTAGTGTATTTTCGGGTTCTATTTCTCCAGGCGACAAGATTATGCTTAAATCTTCTGAAAAAGTATTTGAAGTAGAAGATGTCGGATACTTCAGCCTGGGCTTATCACAGTCTGCCAGCCTGAAAGCAGGCGATGTCGGATATGCGGTGGCATTGATAAGGAATGCTGGTGAAATACACGTTGGCGATACGGTTGTGTCGGCTGACCATCCAGAAATAGAGGCTATTCCCGGGTTCAGGAAGTCGCAGCCGATGGTATATTGTGGTGTCTATCCTATCGTAACAAGTGATTACGCCAAGCTTGGGGTGGCGTTGGAAAAGTTCAACCTTAATGACTCCTCAATTGTTTTTGAAAAAGAAAACTCGGCCGCTCTTGGCTATGGATACCGTATAGGGTTCCTGGGCATGTTGCATATGGAAATTGCCCTGGAACGTTTAAGGCGTGAATATGAGCAGGACATCATCGCTACCTTGCCGTCGGTCATATATAAGGTTGCTTGCATAAACGGGGAAATTATGATGTTGGATAACCCGTCCAAATTTCCTCCTCTGGGGCAAATTGATCATATTGAAGAGCCTATCATTCGTGCCAGGATTATTGTACCTTCAGACTATGTAGGTCCGTGTATGGAACTCGCTGATACCAAGAGAGGGGTACTGGTCCAGATCGAGCATCCTGACGAACGGCGCTCCATCCTTATCTATGATCTTCCGTTGGCTGAAATGATTATCGATTTCTATGACAGGTTAAAGAGCGTCAGCCGTGGCTATGCCAGTATGGACTACCAGATGAACGGCTATCGTACAGGCGACCTTGTTAAGGTGGACATTCTGGTGAACAACGGCATAGTTGACGCTCTGTCTTACATCGCTCCCAAAGAATCGGCTTCCGTCAGGGGCAAAGCTCTGATTTACAAGCTCAGCAAAGTCATACCCAGGCATTTATTTAAGATACCTCTCCAGGCCGCCATCGGAGCGCAGATCATTGCACGTGCAGATATTTTCCCAATGAGAAAGGATGTTATTGCTAAGTGTTACGGCGGCGATATTACACGAAAAAGAAAGTTACTGGAAAAACAAAAAGAAGGCAAGAAGAAAATGAAGATGGTTGGTTTTGTGGAAGTGCCACAGGAAGCATTCTTGTCGCTCATGAAAATCGAGGAATAGCGATATGGCGGGGTTATATATTCACATCCCCTTCTGTGTCAGAAAATGCCACTATTGTGATTTCTATTCCGTACCGGGAAAAACAGCGCTGTTGGATAGTTACCTGGATGCAGTGTTTTTAGAAGCGGGAAAATACCGGGAAATGAAGTTTGAGACACTCTATATTGGAGGCGGTACTCCCAGCATCCTTGGCCCAAAACGGCTTGAAGCACTCATAAAAGGACTGTCCCTGCATCTGGATTTGGGACACTTACAGGAAGCGAGCATTGAGGTCAACCCCGAATCGGCTAGCGCTGATTTTCTCAGCATGGCCTTTTCACTGGGCATAAGTAGGATCTCTATCGGCGTACAGTCGCTGAATGATAATGAGCTCAAGAAAGCCGGACGTATTCATGATGCTCATACTGCCATAGATGCAATTGATACTGCCGCCCGGTGTGGCTTCGAAAACATATCTGCTGATGTTATCATCGGGTTGCCGGGTCAGACCGCGGAAAGCCTGTTGACCACTCTTACACAACTGGAAACCCGGAAGTTGACGCATCTCTCCGCTTACTGTCTTTCGATTGAAGAAAATACGCCGTTTGCTGTCAATCCGCCCGTAGACCTGGTGGAAGACGACGGCCAGGCAATACTTTTCGAAGAGGCAGTGCAGTATCTCAGGCAACACGGGTTTAACCATTATGAGATTTCTAATTTCTCGCTGCCGGGGAAAGAATGCCTGCACAATCTCAACTATTGGCATGGGGGTGAATACGTGGGGCTTGGTTCCTCGGCGGCGTCACATATAAACGGGCGGCGCATGAAAAATTCGGCAGATCTTGAGAGATACATCAAGAGCCCTCTCACAATTGAGGTTGAGGAAGAGGAACTTGGTCCCGCGGCAAAAATGGCGGAAGAGGCAATGCTGCGTCTTCGCTTACTTGAAGAAGGCCTTGAGTTAAAAGTATTGGAAAGTCGATATGCTTGTGTTAATGTGGAGCAGCTCAAAGGCCGGTTGGATAAAATGACCGGGGAAAGGATGTTGGTTAAGAGCGGAGATAATTACAGGCTTCCTTCGGAGGGTGTCCTGACTTCCAACCAGGTTTTCGTAAATGTGTTGAATTAAACCCTGGCGTGATTCAGTGATTTACCAGACACCGGGAATCAGCGCCTTGCGACTGGCCGGGTAATCAGTGAATTGTTCTCTATACCACTTGTTATGCGATTTTGCGCGTGGGGCCAGGTTTGCTGCTGTCCACATTGCAAAACTCAGCCCTGCTAAAGACCATGTTGCTATTGCCCATCCTATCCAGATGACCATTTCTCCGAAATAGTTAGGACATGAGATCCAGCGGTACATACCGCCCTGTGGTATTTTATAACCTGTATCCCCGTGTTGGCGCAGTTTACTCAAAATGTCATCGGATTGCCTGTTAATGACAAAGCCGCAAATGAAAATAGTTGTTCCTATTATAAATCGAGGGTCGATAAGCCACTGATTGCTATACCCGCCGGAAAGCGTAAATACGTAGTATCCGTTCAGCGATGCGTTCATCAAATTAAAAAAGATGCCGGAAAGTATCACGGATAGCGGCATTTTCTCATTCGAACTTTTTAAACTAAAGGGGTAGATAAAGGCACGGTGTATATAGTGAGCTTCCCACAGAATGAGGAATGCTGCCGATGTTATCGATAAAGGCGCCTTCCCGAAGATAAAGCATATTGCAAATATCAGGGGTGAAACTGCCTCCATTACTACCCAGCCGATTTTACTATCTAGGGCCAGTCCCCATCCGCTCCTGATGTGTCTGCCATACGGCGCCACGATAAAAAGTAATGCTATAAAAATTATTGGCGACAGCATCAGCCAGGCAATTAAAGTGATATTGTAAATTGGGTCTGCAGTCATATCTGGTGTAACCCCTGCTTTTTATCCAGATAGCCGTTATCTTTAAACCATTGGACAGCATCGGCTATTGTTTCCCGCACGGGACGGGGATTATAGCCAAGCTCCCTGGTAGCCTTACTGTGACTGATATTTCTATTGCTCTTCAACGCGTTCAGGGAAGCCCTGGTGAAAATAGGTCGCGTCCTTATGAGCTGTGATGTCACGGTTACAATTGGTGCGCAAAACTCCGCTACGCTCATCGGGCAGACCAGGGTTGGCGATTTCCTTCCCACTATCTCCGCTACCATCCGTGCCAGCTCTCCCACCGATAACCAGTGTCCTGACAGCAGGTAATTAGATCCGGCGGATGCAATTTCCTGCGCTTTGATCGCGTATTCTGCCACGTCTCTCACATCCACCCAGTCGAAGCCCCCTTCCAGCAATACCGGCAGTTTTCCTGACGCCATTAATATCAGTGCCTGGCCCTGGTGAGATGGCCGGTAATCATACGGTCCTATTATTCCTGTCGGATTAATGATAATAGCATTGAGTCCATTCCTAACTGCCTGGCGTACCAGTTTTTCTCCTGCGGCTTTGGAGCGGTCGTATGGCGGTGACTTGGGAGACTCTGTAAACTCGTTTGATTCGTCAATGGGTCTATTATTTGGCTCAGAGGAGAGTGAGTGAATTGAACTAAAGTGGACCAATCGTCGTATTCCTGTGCGTAAACAGGCTTCAATCACATTCCTTGTCCCGTCGATGTTCACACCTGAACAGTGGTCCCAATCTTGCATCAATAGGGATATATGACCGGCTAGATGATAAACAATGTCCGCCCCTTGAAATGCCCTGACCAGCGAGTCAACATCGCGTATGTCGCCTTTAACAATTTCAATTGGCAGGTCTTCCAATCCAAGGTTGCTGGTATGTGAAAATGCCCTGACCTCCCTTCCCTTGGAAAGCAGGGCCCTTACCAGGTTTACCCCGACATGGCCTGATGCACCGGTAACAACTGTTTTCATGAATTTGATTGCGGACTGATTACAAAGGTTGCCGCCAAGTTTATAGATACAGCAAATCCTTTGTCAAATAGTGGATCGGATGATTGTTTGATTACGAATAATAAATCGAGAAGTGACTCGAACAGAAAATTGATAATGTGTTTTCGTATTGATATTATTAGGAGCCATGCCGAATAAACCACTGGTGACTCTGGATGAAGTGTTCAATGTCACCAGTGTCGCGATCGTCGGCATTTCTCCTGAGAACCCGTTGTCCTTCGCTGGCTTCACGATGAACGCGCTTCGCGGAGCGGGTTTTCCTAATATATACCCTGTAAATCCCAGGTTCACCGAAGCGCACGGTCTCCCTTGCTATCCGTCTGTCTCTGCAATTCCCGGTCCTGTTGACCATGTGGTTGTTTGCATTCCGGCAGCCCGGGTTTTGGACCTACTGGATGATTGTGCCGGGAAAGGCGTGAAATCGGTGCACTTCTTTACAGCGGGATTTCGTGAGAGTGGCGAGCAGAGCGGTATAGAACTGGAAGACGCTATGCTTAAAAAAGCAAGGGAAGGCGGTTTTCGTATTATCGGGCCTAATTGCACTGGCCTGTATGTGCCAGGGGCGCACTTCACAACTGCTACGCGGTTGCCTATGGAACCGGGAGGGATTGCCTTCATGTCTCAGAGCGGTGGCCACGCGCAGGATATGCCTTTGCACGCCGGTCCCCGGGGTATCCGCTTTAGCAAGGTAATAAGCTACGGTAATGCATTGGATATAGACGAATGTGAGCTGCTTGAATATTTTACTAATGATCCTGAAACAAAAATTATTGCTGCTTACATTGAAGGTGTCAGGGATGGCGTCCGTTTTCGCCATGTTTTGCAGAAAGCTGCGGAAAAAAAGCCGGTAGTCATATATAAGGGTGGCAACAGTGAGGCCGGACTTCGTGCTGCCAGGAGCCATACTGCCAGCATGACTTCTTCCGTGGAAGTTTTCAGGGCGTTGTGCAGGCAAGTGAATACTATACAGGTTAACAATATACAGGAAATGATAGATGCCCTCGTTGCCTTGACCTATGCTGTTCCCTACCCTGTCGGGCGGAACATGGCGGTCTTGGGAGTTGGTGGAGGTCCTACTGTTGAGGCCAGCGACAGTGTTGAATCGGCGGGTCTGAAGCTGCTGCCTTTTTCGGAGCAAGTAAATACTGAGCTCAAGAAATTTCTTCCCGTTGCCGGAGGTATTTTCGCCAACCCGTTGGATGCCACCAGCCTCATGTTTCCCGATATAATAGGACAGGCGCTCAATATACTGGGAAATGATCCCGAAATAAATATGATGATGTATCATATGGGCTTTCACCCGACTACAAGGTGGGGGGATGGAATGTATGCCAGCGACCTGTTTCTAAATCCGGCTGCAGATGTATTACAGAAAGCTAAGTTGGAATCGCATAAACCCGTTCTGCTGGTGTTGGGTCCCACAGCGGATAGGCCGTCCATGGAAGAATTTCTCAAAGTGCAGGAATCATTCGTCAAAGCCGGCCTTCCTGTATTCCGCACGATGGAGAAGGCTGCCGTAGCTATGGATAGAATAGTAGACTGGCGTAGAAAATCTGGTCAATAACGGCTTTGGCGTCTATTATTATGAATAGCTTGGAGTAATTTATGACGGAAGTGAACGAAAATAAGGGACGTATGCGGAGATTACTCTCCAGTCTGACTGAACACATTTCTGGCCTGAATGCGATGATCACTGAGATAAATATGCTGGATTCGTACGCGGTTGAACTCGAGAATATGATCCGCACTTTTGCCGATACGGCCCACGAAGGTATTGTATTGGTACAGGATGGTAAGTATGTTTGGGTCAACAAAGCTGCCTGCGATATTTCAGGTTATACAAAAAATGAAATTCTAAGTTTGAACATGGAACTATCGACGATGCCGGAGGACCGGGATAAATTGCATGCCCGCATGGAAATGCTTCTCGCTGGTGACATCGCCGATTTGCCTGTGGAGTGGAGGATACTGAGAAAGGACAGGACACTCAGGTACGTTAACGCGTTTGCCTACCGTGTAAAATTCCTTGAGAAGCCCGCAATCATGGTACTTTTCTATGATATGACTGAGAGCAAAAAAATACATGACGAACTGATTATGAGGGCACAGATATTGGATGCTGTGAGTGACGGGGTACTTCTAGCGGACATATCGGGGAAGATTATTTATGCAAATGAAGCTCTTTGCGAGCGGACCGGGTATTCCAGGGAGGAACTGTTAAATATGAGCGTACTTGAGCTGGTTCCTCCCGAGCATTTGCAAAGATTTGAAATACGTATGAAGCAGTATTCAGAACATAAGGAAGTTAGGTATAACGCTGTTGCGATGTGTAAGAACGGGGATAGGGTCTCAATAGAATTAAGAGCTAAGATAATCAAGCGGGGAGGTAAGCAATTTATCCTGGCCGTGTCAAGGGAGATAAAACAAGCCGTAGAATCTGAAATAGGACCGTAAACAAAATAGATTTCAGACTGGTTAAATATCACAGTATATAGGTTAAGCAAGAGGTAGCTGCCGGTAGTTGCCGGTAGTTGCCGGTAGTTGCCGGTAGTTGTGGATAGTTGCAGGTAGCTTTGAGTAACTTTGAGTAGCTGTGGGATATATTTTCCCCGGTAAATAACTGCTGCCGGTGTACAGGGAGTAGCAAACCGTAGAACGTGATATAGATACGAGTTGCAATTTCTTGCGGTTAGTGCAACAATAGCGTGGCGGCGGATACGATATACAAACTGGACTTTAGTTGTAACCTGTTATAGAAATCCCTGAATCATGTTTGTAAGCTGGCTTATAGTCGGATAGGGAGGATATCATGAGGCAAGTCGATAGCAATTTAACAATTAATAGCCTGGTACAGGTAGTTGATAACATGGTTGATTTGCATGATCCCACCGCTGCTGGTCATCAGGCCGGCGTAGCGCTCTTGGCCCGGGCCATTGCACAGGAGATGGGTGGCAGTAAAGATCTGTCGGAATGCGTTTACCTGGCGGGGCGGGTACATGATATCGGCAAGATTATGATACCTTCAGAGATACTATCCTCTCCTCATAAGCTGACTCACATCCAGCAAATGGTAGTAATGCAACATCCCCAGCTTAGTTACGATATGCTTAAATCCGCTGACCTTCCCGGCAATGTAATTGATGCCGTCTATCAGCATCACGAACGTCTTGATGGTTCCGGCTACCCCCGTGGACTCAGTAGCGCCCAGATACCGAT
>JBEKCL010000156.1:0-8149 GCA_050014895.1 Dehalococcoidia bacterium | reverse complement strand
AATTTTATCCTCGCCTTTTTGAGCTTAGCCGGCAGACGAACTGTGAGATTGCCCTGGTTTTGAAAAGCCCGTGCAACAGATGAATAATCTTGAGGAGAAAGAACCTCTTTGCATTTATTACAGAATTCTAAAGTGTTCATTGAATATTCGTAGATGGCAGCCATATGTGGAAGACGAATCATCCCGAGTTCTTCGATGAATCCAGGGTCATTTCTGTAAAGATCCACTAGTGATGCTATCGCATTTCCTATTGCAATTTTCGGATAACTAAGTCTTGGCATAATACGTTCAACCTAACCCTAGATACTCGACAGGACTCGCTTTTTTATGTGCTTCTAAGGCATCTTCCATTCCTAGAGTGGTAGTATATCGTCTTACCATATCCAAGTCACTATGACCAAGCAGGTATTGCAAGTTGAACACGTTTCGGTCGGCTCTCAGAAAATTTAATGCAAATGTATGTCTAAATCTATGAACTGTACCATCTCCAAAGACTCCAGCTCTCTGTTTAAGACGTTTGACGAATGACTGAATACTACTTGCAGTCATTGACTTTCCTTCCTCGGTAAGCCAAAGTGTTTGACTGTTCACGTTGTTGCGATACATAAGATAACGCCATATGGCTTTCTGGGTTGTCTTTCCAATTCTCACTATTCGCTCTTTGTTGCCTTTACCTGTAACTTTGATATGTCCGTTGTTGCTATCTAGATCATGCAGTTTTATCGCTGTGATCTCTGTGAGTCTGAGACCGGTATCCAATAACACCAAAACAATTGCACGATTTCTGGATCCCAAGAACTTTGCGTTATGGGTGTAGTCGAAATCGCATACTTGAATCATTCGATGTATCTCATCCGCGGTGAAAGGGATTATGACTTTGGATTTTGGTTTGGCCACTCGTATGGTGGCTAAAGGATTGTCAACGATAAAACCCTCATGAACGGCCCAGTTGAAGAATGTAGATAATACAACAAAATAATGGTGAACCGTCGAGTGGGAAGCTTTTAATCGAGATGTCTCTGAGCCATTTCCTTCCCGTCCCCAGCGGCCAGATTGGTTACCGACGTAGGCCAAAAACTCTCGGAAATCCCACTCAGTTAAGGATCTTATGTCATCGGACCAATCTCTTGTGTCAGCGTACCAAAGAAAGCGCCGAAGGTTTTCACCATAATATTCTACGGTTCTCTGACTTTTACCCTCACTTTGCTTTGTGAGCACAAAACCATGAACGAGGGAGCGCAAAGATGTTGCTGACGGCGAGTGCAAATTTGCGTGCGTAACCATTTAACATTGCGGACCCGCCCGTTTTCCGGACTCAGGTGGTCTAGATGAAATTTAGCCACCTTTAATGTTTAGCCGATTCAGGTGGTCCTACCACCGAACTTTAGCTACATTGGTCGGGGTGGACGGATTTGAACCGTCGACCACCTGAACCCCATTCAGGTGCGCTACCAGGCTGCGCTACACCCCGTGTCTCGGAAAACGAAAATATGTTATCATATCCTTTGATTGCGGGCAATGTATGTTGCCTCAATTTTATTTTTTAATGAGAGGGTTTCTGAATTGGCTGGAAAACACCGCAAAGGAAAAATTGTACATGCACCTACTAAACGGCAGCTCTCCAGGTGGGAAAAACAGAAAAAACAGTCACGAATTATCATTATTTGTGCTGTAGCCATCGTGGTAGCGGCCGTTGGCCTTATCGTTGGTGGCTATTATTGGGAGCAGGTAATGCCTAATCAGGCAGTAGTAATAAAGGTAAACGATACGCCCTTTGATTACGATTATTATACTAAGATACTTGACGTAATTACAAAAGGTGTGACCCAAGAGCAAATCTCCTATTACGCGGATATAGCGGCGCAAGCTATTGAACAGAGTGCGTTAGTTAGACAGAAAGCACCGGATTTAGGCATATCTGCTACCGATGATGAAGTTAAGAAAGAAATGGAAACTGGCAATCTACCTCAGAATGTGGTTGGTTCGGACCTTGCGCGGACACGAGTTTTGACTCAAAAATATTCAGAGCAAGTGTGCATACCGAAGCAACCCAAATCTGTACAGCAGGCGGAAGTAGAGGCAATGTTCCTTGAAAGCAAAGCCATGGTGAATGACCGGAAACAAAAGCTGGCATTAGGAGAAAATTTCACCAAAATGGCCGGTCAGTTTTCTATGGAACCTTATTCCAAAGCTGCGGGCGGGTATTTGGGCTGGATTCCCAAGGGTTATGAAGACTACGCTCTTGGCGATATTAAGGGCGCTGCCTTTAAAGATGTGATTTTTACGCTTCAACCTAATACATTGAGTGATGCTATATACGATTCTTCAATCCAGAAGCCATATGGTTTTTGGGTGCTCCAACTGTTGGAAAAGGATGATGCTAAAGGTTATCATAGCAGGGGTATTTTACTGCCAACCCAGGAGCAGGCGGAAGATATAAGGGCGCAGTTGATCAACGGCGGGAATTGGGATGATCTTGCAAAGCAATATTCTCAGGCTACCGGTAGGGATTCTGGAGCCGATCTTGGTTGGCTTCAACCGGGATCGGATAATAGCATGCTTGTACGCTTACTGGCTGAGCAGCAACCGAATCAGATTAGCAATGTCATACGAGATGATACTGTCAAGACTTCAGGAGGCTATTGGCTTATACAGGTAATGAATGTGCAGGACCGTCCACTGACTGACAAAATTTATCAGATGTTGACACAGGATTGCCTTAACACCTGGGTACAGGGATTAGTCAAGGATGCGAAAATTGAGAACTTGCTGGATCAAAAACAAAAAGACCTTGCTGTCCAGAAGATCAGTAAAACTAGGAGCAAATAGGGTATAGTGAAGAAACGGGCAATTAATATTGCATTGTTGGGCATCGGGACTATTGGAAGCGGTGTTGCCAAAGTACTGATGAATAAGACTAAGACGCTGGCACGTCAGGCAGGAAGTCCGGTCGACCTTAAATTGGTGGTTGAAAAGGATACCTCAAGATACGGTGTACTGGGTCTTGATAAAAAACTGTTCACAAACGATTACGAAAAAGCCGTTAAGAATAAGGATATCGACATTGTTATCGAGTTGATAGGTGGCGAATATCCGGCATATGACTTCATTAAAGAGGCTCTGACCAATGGGAAGCACGTAGTTACGGCGAATAAGGAAGTCATGGCAAAGCACGGCGCCAGATTACTCTCAATAGCCAGGGAACACCATGCAGGATTGCGCTTTGAAGCTAGTGTAGGCGGCGGAATTCCCTTGATTGCGCCTTTCCAACGTGATCTTGTTGCCAACGATATTCAGGCCATCTATGCAATAGTCAATGGTACTACCAACTATATCCTTACAAGGATGGCGCATGACCACATCGATTTCTCGGTCGCGTTAAAACAGGCGCAGAAACTTGGATACGCAGAAGCCAACCCGTCAAATGATGTGGGTGGATTGGATGCAGCTTATAAATTGGGCATCCTGACCTCACTGGGCTTTGACATGGCTGTCAATTTTAATCAGATTTATTACGAAGGTATTTCCAAAATGAAGTCGAAGGACTTCCGTTATGCCAGCGAGTTTGGTTACTCAATTAAGTTGCTGGCTATTGCCAAGCGTTCGAATAACCTGGTGGAGGCGAGGGTACATCCAGTGCTAATACCTGCAGAATCGCTATTGGCCAAGGTGGATGGCGTATATAATGCAATTTATGTTACAGGTGATCTTGTTGGTAACGTACTTTTTTATGGACAGGGAGCGGGCCCATCAGCTACGTCCAGCGCTGTGATTGCAGATGTGATCAATATAGCACAGAATATTAATACTAGGCGTGACAATGCGCCCAGATTTATTCCTGAGAAAACTTCAGGGATTAAACCGATGGCGGATATAGAAACCCGGTATTATTTCAGGATGAGTGTGGAAGACCAGGCTGGTGTACTGGCGCAGATCGCTGCGATTATGGGGAAGAATTCTATAAGCATTTCATCGGTTATTCAGCAGGAATCGGATCCATCGAACAAGACTGCTGAAATCGTTATTATGACACACCCCGCAAAAGAAAAAGCGGTGCAGAAGGCAATGAAGATCATCAATAAGCTTGATGTCGTTAAAGAGATAAGCAACTTTATCCGTGTAGAGGCTATTTAACTATGATAAGAGGAGTA
Organism: Dehalococcoidia bacterium; assembly: GCA_050014895.1. Classification (GTDB taxonomy): domain Bacteria; phylum Chloroflexota; class Dehalococcoidia; order GIF9; family UBA5629; genus JAFGLP01. Next base: position 3,998 of record JBEKCL010000156.1, on the reverse strand, counting down.
TTACAACATCATAAAGACTACCTGCCCATAACCCCTAAAACACCTATGATTTCATTAGGCGAGGGTGATACACCGTTGGTAAAATCTATGAACCTGGCGAAGGAATTGGGTGTGGGTGAGCTGTATTTTAAATTGGAAGGATGTAATCCGACTGGTTCTTTTAAAGATAGGGGCATGGTTATGGCAATGGCCAAGGCCATCGAAGAGGGTAGTAAACAGGCGATATGTGCTTCGACTGGTAATACTAGCGCATCGGCTGCGGCTTATGGCGCACGTTTTGGTTTGAAAGTAATTATACTGGTGCCCAAAGGTAAAATCGCCGTTGGTAAAATGGCCCAGGCCATAGCTTATGGGGCTGAGATAATTGCTGTTGAGGGTAATTTCGACCAGGCGCTGAAAGTGACCCGTATTCTGGCTGATAAATATCCCATAACCCTGGTAAACTCATTAAATCCATATCGTATTGAGGGACAGAAGACGTCTTCATTTGAGATAATTGACGATCTGGGTTACGTGCCTGACTACCTTTTTATCCCGGTGGGCAACGCTGGGAATATAACCGCCTATTGGAAGGGCTTCAAGGAATGGAAAAATAATGGAAAGGTTGATAAAACTCCTGTAATGATGGGATTTCAAGCGGAGGGTGCTGCACCCATAGTTAAAAATATGATCATTGAAGCGCCGCAGACAATAGCGACTGCGATCCGTATAGGCAATCCTGCAAGCTGGAAGAGTGCTGTGGTAGCAAGAGACGAATCGTGTGGTATTATCGATAGCGTTACTGACGATGAAATACTTGCTGCGTATAAGCTTATGGCTGGTAAGGAAGGCGTATTCGGAGAGCCTGCGTCGGCTGCACCTCTGGCTGGCCTGTTGAAACTGGTTAAGCAGGGCAAAAGCTTCAAAGGGAAAAAGATTGTCTGCATCGTAACTGGAAATGGGTTGAAGGACCCCGATATCCCAACTAAATACGTGAAGCCATTCCCTGAACTACCGGCTGACCTTGAAGTGATTGAGAAACACCTCGGATTGAAGAAATAGGTTCCGGTTCTGAGAGAGGAGGATCGTCATGTTGAAGGTTGTTGCGAAGAACGCAGGGGCATTCTATCAACATTATCCCAGAGCTGCTACTATTGCCACGGCCAATTATTCAGGCAGGAAAAATGCTATGGCCGTTGCATGGCATTGCCCGATGTCTTTTAATCCATCATACTATGGTATTGCGGTTTCTCCGAAGCGCTATACTTATAATATGATCACGGAAAGCAAACAGTTCGGCATTAATTTTATGCCGTATGAGAAAATCGAGACCATAGCTGCTGTTGGCGGAAGTAGCGGCAGCTACACGGATAAGTTTACCGAGTTTAATTTGGAAGAAGACTCGCCGGTTAAGCTCGACGTGCCGATCATTCGCAATGCTTATGCAGCGTTTGAGTGTAGGGTAATTGATAACCGGGTTTTTGGTGATCATGCCTGGATAGTAGGGGAGATAGTAGCTGTGCACGCCGCTGAGAGTGTATTCAAAGAAGATGGGGTGCTTGATCTAAATGTTGTGCAGCCGGCCCTTTACCTTGGTGGTGATACTTATTGCTCTGCTGATAAGACCACGGTCAGGTTTTTAGCTAAAGAAATATACGGTAATAAATAAATATCATGTTGGATGGCGATAAAATAGAGAAAGCGGCATTGGAAATCATCGAGGCAATAGGTGATGATCCGAAGCGTGAAGGCCTTGTTGATACGCCAAGAAGGTTGCGAGAGATGTACGCAGAACTATTCTCGGGTATTCAAATGGATGCACGTGAAGTGCTTGCTTCGGGTTTTTCGGCTGGGCATCGTGAAATGGTAATTGTCAGAGATATACCATTTCATTCCATGTGTGAACACCACTTTTTACCCTTTTATGGTGTAGTCCATATCGGTTATATCCCGAATTCTAACGGACGGGTAGTAGGTGTCAGCAAGTTGGCCCAGGTAGTTGAAATTTATTCTAGACGTCTGCAGATACAGGAGAGGATGAACAAGCAGATTGCCGATGTGATTATGGATTCTCTGAAACCGGATGGGGTAGGTGTGGTAATACAGGCGGAGCATCTTTGCATGATAATGCGTGGTATAAAAAAGCCTGGTAGCAATGTGATCACATCCGCTATGCGTGGTGGTTTTGAAAGACGCCCTGCCACACGGGCTGAATTCATGTCCCTGATACACGGAAAATAAATTTATTCGTGACGCAATGATTCTATCGGGTCGAGTTTTGCTGCCCTGAATGCAGGGTATGTCCCCGAGATGATTCCCGTGAAGATCGCTACTAAAAGTGCGATCAAGATAATATCCATCGAAATGGGAGTGCTGACAGGCATATTATTCATAGTTTGCCCCGTTATCGCAATTGAGCCGAGTCCCGCAATTAAGAGCCGGATTATACCTCCGGAGAGGCTAAGCATGGCTGATTCCACAAGGAACTGAATAAGAATGTCGCGGCGTCTTGCGCCTATTGCCTTGCGAACGCCGATTTCGCGCGTGCGCTCTGTAACTGAAACCAACATGATGTTCATGATGCCGATGCCGCCGACTATGAGTGAGATGCTGGCTACGCTGGACAGAAAAACCTGGAATATTGCCATTGACTGCTGCATACGTTTGAGGATCTCTTGCATGTCGATAACGTTAAAGTCATTATCCTCCCCTTCCCTTATATGGTGGCGTTGTTGCAGTATCTGAGTGATCTGGTCTTTAGCTGTATTAACAACGTTGGTACTGGCTGCCTGGACTACTATGGTTTGCACAGGGTGTCCTTGTGGAGTAGTCTCGATCCCGAACCTGGACTGCATGGTCGAAAGGGGGATCATGATGAGGTTGTCGGCATTACCGCCCATGAATCCACCGCGCGGTTCAAAGATGCCTATCACGTCAAATTTACGTCCGCCCACGCGTAATGTTCCGCCGATGGGATTGACAGTACCGAAAAGATCGGTAGCAGCTTATGCACCAAGTATGCATACGCTTGCATCCCTGTGCTCGTCCTGGTCATTGAAGAAATTACCTTTGGCTACCTTATAGTTCAAGATATCCTGAATTGGCATAGTTGTGCCCATGATATTGATAGTTCTGATCTGGTTACCATAGACTGATTTGAACATCTGGTTATACATTGGTGCAACTGCGATGACCGCAGGAGCTTTGTTTTCATTGCTCAATGCTTCTGCATCTTCCAGTGTCAGAGTGCCCACCGGTCTCACTCCTCCCATCAACTGGCGGCTGGAGCCTGATACATAAATGGCGTTTGCTCCCATATTTTCAAATATGGAAGTCATCGCCGCTTGCTGCCCCCTTCCAAACGATACCAGAAAAACGACTGCACCGACGCCTATAACGATGCCGAGGATAGTCAGAAAGGAACGCAGTTTATTCGCCATCAATGCCTGCCAGGCTGAAAGAAAATGCTGGAGAAGGTTCAACGGGTTATTTCCTTTACTATCTTGCCGTCTCTGAGATAAATTGTACGTTTTGTATAGCCAGCTATATCTTCTTCATGCGTGACTATTACAATCGAGATACCTTTTTTATTAAGGTCCTGTATAAACTCCATTATACTGTGGCTGGTTCGGGTATCCAGGTTGCCCGTCGGTTCGTCGGCCAAGATCAATGGCGGATCATTTACAAGTGCGCGTGCGATGGCAACACGCTGCTGTTCGCCGCCGGACATCTCGCTGGGTTTATGATGGGCACGCTGCGATATCCCGACCGACTCCATAGCTTTAATGGCCCTTTCGTGTCTGTTTCTAGTAGAAGTGTAAACCAGGGGCAGCTCGGCATTCATTTCTGCATTCAACCGCGGAAGTAGATTATAGGACTGGAAGACAAATCCAATCTTCTTATTGCGCACTTTGGCCAGTTGGTCATCTGTCATCTGGCTGACATCGATGCCATCCAGCTCATAGACTCCGGAAGTAGGACGGTCGAGGCAACCGAGCACATTCATCATCGTGGACTTG
>JBEKCL010000155.1:0-8158 GCA_050014895.1 Dehalococcoidia bacterium | reverse complement strand
GGGCTTTCCCTTTGCTGGCGATAATGGCTGATATTGAACGGACATACGCGATTATCTGTAAACACAAGTAGTTACCAAACACATCACGAGTAGTATTATTTCTAAAATACAAGGTTTCATTTTGTTCCTGTGATGAAAACATAAGAGGAATCTGCCATCATTTGGCGAAAAATATCGAAGTGGTAAGTGATAGCAAGAACCTATGCTCGTTCATGGCAGCTTTAAATACTCTAATTGATTTGGAGATCTAAACTGTGGCGAGAAAGAAAAGGAACGGACAAACACAAACGCCAGTAAATGGAGTAGTACAATCCAGCCTTCCCTTTATGCCTTCTGCTGATGAGCGCTTGGATATCTCCACCTTGGAGACTTGGCTCTGGGATGCGGCCTGCGCCATACGAGGCGCTACCGATGCCCCGAAGTTTAAGGACTTCATTCTGCCGCTAGTTTTTTACAAGCGTCTCTCTGATGTCTTCAAGGATGAGGTAGCAGATTATGCGGCTGGCTCTATAAGCGAGGATGAAGCCATGTGGGAGATTGAAGATGATCACGCCGATGCCCTTAAGACCGGACGCCCCCCGATTGTTCGCTTCTATATCCCGCCTGCTTATTCCTGGGACAAGATCCGTAACCATGGCGCCGATGGGCACCTGGGTGAGTTTGTGACCGACGCCATGCGGGAGGTGGCCAGGCAGAATCCCTTGCTGGATGGGGTCTTAAATATAAAGGATTTCAATGAGCGCCAGAGCGGACAGCGCACTCTGGATGAGGAGCATCTGGCAAGTCTGATCGAGGTGGTCAGCCGCCACCGGTTGGGTTTGAAGAATACTGAACCGGACATCCTGGGCCGGGCCTACGAGTACCTGCTACGCAAGTTTGCTGAAGGTCAAGGACAGAGCGCCGGTGAGTTCTATACGCCCAAAGAGGTGGGCTGGCTGATGGCCGAGCTGATCAGTGCCGGCCCTCATAGCACCGTCTACGACCCAACCTGTGGCTCCGGAGGCCTGCTGATCAAAGCTCGTCTTCTATTTGAGAAACAACATCCTGAATGGACAACTAAGGCCCCAAAATTGTTTGGGCAGGAGCTAAACCCTGTAACTTTCGCTATCTCCAAGATGAACATGTTTCTGCATGACTATACGGATTCGACATTTGCTATCGGTGACACTTTTCGCAGGCCTGGTTTTACCGAGGGAAATAAGCTCCAGCGCTTCGACTACATAGTGGCCAATCCGATGTGGAACCAGGACAATTACGATGACGCCTTCTATGATAATGATACCTGGGAGCGTTTCAACTATGGGAAGCCCACAAAATCATCGGCGGACTGGGGCTGGGTGCAGCACATGTTTGCTTCGCTGAATGATGGGGGTAGGGCAGCCATCGTACTGGATAGCGGGGCTGTCTCAAGAGGCTCCGGTAGCAAATCGTCCAACCGGGAGAGGGAGATTCGCAAGGAGTTCGTAGAAAGGGATTTTATTGAGGGGGTGGTTCTCCTGCCGGAGAACCTGTTCTACAATACAACCGCTCCCGGCATCATCCTGCTGCTTAACCAAAGCAAGCCTGAGAATCGCAGACAGCAATTTCTGTTAATAAACGCATCTGCTTATTTCATCAAGGAAAAGCCAAAAAATGTGCTGAGCGATGAGGGAATAGCCGCTGTGTCTGAGGTTTATCGCAACTGGGAGACCCGGGAGAAGCTGAGCCGGGTGGTCACTCTTGATGAGATTCGATCTGCCGACTATAACCTGAGCTCATCTCAGTTTGTGGATATTAACGATAAGGCCAAGTACCGACCAATTTCCGAGATCTTGACCGATCTTAGAATTGCTTCTAAGGAGCGAGAAAAGGCAGATGAGGAGTTATCCAAATTGCTTTTAAGGTTGGGTATGAATAATGAAATTGCATGAGTGTATCAAAAATGAGGACTTTGATGCAGAGCAGGGTGCTCTGACATTATCTAAAATAAGACTTCCGTCTCATTGGAATATGGTGAGATTGGACCGGTTATTCGATGTCCAACAGGGAAAATCTCTCTCGCCAAAGAGTAAGCAAGGCGTTTCTCCATGTCCTTTTTTACGCACATCAAATGTTTTTTGGGGGAATGTTGATCTATCCAATATAGATTATATGGATTTTACCAAAGAAGAAATCGAAAAGTTGGCATTAAAGTGGGGCGACTTGCTTGTCTGTGAAGGTGGAGAAATAGGCAGAACAGCGATATGGAATAAGAACGAAGGTGAGTTCTGTTTACAAAACCATATTCATCGTTTAAGAGCGAGAGAAAAAAATATTAACCCGGAATTCTACATGTTTTGGATGCAGGCAGCTTTTCTTTTATTTGACTTTTATGCCGGGCAAGCAAATAAGACGACGATTCCAAACCTTTCAGGCGCCAGGCTAAAAGCATTTCTAATACCGGTTTTACCTTTTTCCGAACAGACGGCTATTGCAAATATATTAAAGGCTGTGCAGGATGCAAAAGAGGTTAGGCAGCGGGAAATAACGCTGGAACGGGAACGCAAAGCTGCCCTTATGGAATTCCTTTTCACCCATGGTACCCAGGGTGGGCAGCGCAAACAAACCGAAATCGGCGAAATCCCCCAAAGCTGGGTATTAGAGAAGTTAGGAGATATAGCTACGATACATTCAGGTGGCACACCTGATAGAACTAAATCTGAATATTGGAATGGTGATATACCATGGGTAAAAACCGGAGAAATTAATTATTGTACTATAGTACAAACAGAAGAAAAGATTACCCGGAAAGGCCTTGAGAATTCATCAGCCAGACTAATAAAGGCCAATACTCTTTTAATGGCAATGTATGGACAGGGTGTTACAAGAGGTAGAGTGGCAATTCTAGGCATTGATGCGGCTATTAATCAGGCCTGTGCAGCTATACATGAGTCTAAAGCAGTTTCCACAAAATTTCTTTATTATTTTTTAGAGTATAATTACAGAAAAATAAGGTCATTAGGACATGGCGCTAATCAGACCAATTTAAATGCTGCATTAATAAAATCTATACTTGTTTCATTAACCTCTTTATCGGTACAGGAAGAAATTTCACGTATTCTAAATGCTTGTGATAAAAACATTGCTATTTTAGAACGCGAAACTGAGTTACTTAATGAGCTATTCCGAGCGGTGCTGGGGCAATTGGTGACAGGGCAGTTGTCAACTGTTCCTTTGATCGAGGAGAGCAAGGAGGCGAGCCCGTGAGCGAGCGTTCGTCTGTACAGAATCCGATGCTCAAGTACGCTCAGGAGATTGGGTGGGAGTATGTAGCGCCCGATGAGGCGCTACGCTTGCGGGGCGGGGATAAGGGGCTCTACTTCGTAGATGTCCTGGAGAGCTATTTGCTCCGGCTCAACAAGGGCATTGTAGATCTCGGCAGAGCGGGGTGGGTCATTCATCAGTTAAACCTGCTCAAGCCGAACATTGAGGGTAACCGCGATGCCCTCTCCTGGCTGCACGGTGAGCGCTCGGTCTTCGTTCCGGAGCAAAACCGGGAACGAAATGTGCGCCTGATAGACTACGAAAACCCCGACAACAATCTCTTCCAGGTTACCGATGAATGGTGGCAACAAAGCGCTGTCTACCACAACCGAGCCGATGTTGTCTTTCTGATCAACGGCATCCCGGTGGCGCTGGCTGAGACCAAGTCAGCCCACAAACAGGACGGGCTGGCCGAAGGCGTGCAGCAGATCCGGCGTTATCATAATGAAACACCCGAGATGTTTATCGCAACTCAGGTTTTCGAGGTGACGCAACTCTTAGATTTCTTTTACGGAGTCTCCTGGAGCACCAGCCGCAAGAACCTCTTCAATTGGAAAGACAAGATGCCTGGCGATTATGAACGCAGGGTCAAGGCTTTCTTTGACCGCCGGCGTTTCTTGCAGGTGTTGCGGGACTATATTATCTTCCTCAGTAAAGACGATGAATTAAGCAAGATTATTTTACGTCAGCACCAGACCCGGGCCGTGGAAAAAGTACTGCACCGTATTCAGGAGCCAGATAAGCGGCGCGGTTTGATCTGGCATACCCAGGGTAGCGGTAAGACCCTGACCATGATCACCGTCGCATCCAAGCTGCTGCGAGAAGTGCAAGGGTCGGAAAAGCCCACCGTCCTGATGATTGTTGATCGCAACGAGCTAGAAAGCCAGCTCTTCAAGAATATCACTGGCTACGGGATCACCTCGGTACAGGTGGCCGGAAGCAAGGCTGAGCTGCAGCAGATCCTATCCTCCGATTACCGTGGCCTGGTTGTCTCCATGATCCACAAGTTTGATGATATCCCGGCGAACATCAATACCCGCTCCGGAATCGTCGTTCTAGTGGATGAGGCTCACCGCACCACCGGCGGTGACCTGGGCAACTATCTTCTGGCCGCTCTTCCCAATGCCACCTACATCGGTTTCACCGGAACCCCTATCGACAATCTGGCCAAGGGCAAGGGTACCTTCAAAGTCTTCGGCAATGAGGACGAGAAGGGCTACTTGGACAAGTACTCCATCGCTGAATCGATCGAGGATGGCACCACCGTCCGCCTCAACTATGCTCTGGCGCCCTCGAACCTAAGGGTCGACCGGGAAACGCTCGAAAAAGAGTTTTTAAACCTGGCTCAGGCCGAAGGGGTAAGCGATATTGAGGAATTGAACGCCATCTTGGACCGAGCAGTCAAGCTCAAGGAGATCATGAAAGCCCCGGACCGGATCCAGCAGATCGCCGCCCACGTTGCCAAACATTTCAAAGAAAACATCGAACCGATGGGCTTCAAAGCATTTCTGGTGGCAGTTGATCGGGAAGCCTGTGCCCTCTATAAGAAGGCCCTTGACCAGCACCTGCCTCCGGAATACTCCAAGGTCGTCTACTCACCATCCCATAACGACAAAGAGGAATTGAAGGAGTATTATCTGACGCCGGATGAAGAGAAGAAGATTCGCAAGGATTTCATCAAGAAGACCGAATTACCGAAGATTCTGATCGTGACCGAAAAGCTGTTGACCGGGTTCGATGCCCCGATCCTCTATTGCATGTACCTGGACAAACCGATGCGTGACCATGTTTTGCTCCAGGCCATTGCCCGGGTCAATCGTCCTTACGAGGATGAAGAAGGTCTGGTAAAGTCCTATGGCTTTGTACTGGATTTTGTTGGCATCTTTGAAAAGTTGGAGAAGGCCCTGGCCTTTGATTCAGATGTAGTAGCCTCAGTCATTCAGAACGTGGATGTGCTTAAGCAGCTTTTTGCCACTCTCATGAAGGAAAAAGCAGAGCAGTACCTACCTCTTACTAGAGGCTGGGATGACAAGTCAAAAGAGCGAGCCATCGAGTACTTTGCGGAGAAGGAGCACCGCGAGGAGTTCAACAAATTCTTCCGGCAACTACAAAATCTCTACGACATTCTCTCGCCCGATGCTTTCCTGCGCCCGTTCATCGAACCATACCAGGCCCTGGCCCAACTCTTTGGGCTTATCCACAACGCCTATGATAGCATTTACGTTGATAAAGAACTGACGAGCAAGACCCAGACGTTGCTGCGGGAGCACGCCAGTACATACAATGTCCAGCTGCCGGGTGAGGTCCACCAGCTTGGACCAAAGGAACTAGCTGCAATCAAGGACGGCGATGCCTCAGATACCACAAAAATTCTTAACCTGCGTAAAATACTGACGGCTGTTGTGGGGGCGGAAAGCGGGTCAAAGCCCTTCCTGTTGACCATCGGGGAGAGGGCGAATGCTCTAGCCCAGGCCTACGAGGATAGGCAGCTAACCACACAGCAGGTATTAGATGCCTTTGAGAGGCTGGCTCAGGAATATGTCGATGCCGATGAACAGCGCCGCCAGTTGGGCGTTGATGAGAATACCTTCGCCATCTATAAAGCCCTGAGCCCTTTTGTGAAAGACCTTACGGTGGCTCAGGCTAAAAACATCAATGATCTGTTTGTGAAATATGCTGATTACCGTTGGAATGACAAACAGGAAACCGGGCTCCGTAAAGAGCTGTATAATGCCCTGCGCCCCTTGGTGGAAGCCAACAAGAAGATCCAGGCGGCAAACGCCTTGATGGGGTTGCAGAGAATATGACGACCAATAATCGCTGGCATGATATCGAGGAGATTAAAGCGGCAATACGGGAATGGGCAGATCGCATCGGGGTAGCGGAGCCTCAGGTTCACCTGCGCCAGATGAAAACCAAGTGGGCGTCTCTTTCCACGGCAGGACGGCTTACCCTGAATGCTGACCTGCTACATCTACCGCGTGACTTGGGTGAGTTCGTCATTGTTCACGAACTGGTCCATCTCCTGGCACCGAACCATGGTAAGGTGTTCAAGAGCTTCATGTCAGCCTATCTGCCTGACTGGCAGGAGCGTGAAAAAGAACTCAGGGAGAGATGAAAATTTACTAGATGTCACAAAACATTGTTTGAATTTACTTTGTATCCATGTTAAACGATAGAGCGAGCCCTTGAATTGAGCTTGTCCTATCTTCCGTAGAATTTCGCTGACGTAGTTTTTCTTAATTTTTCTCAATATTTTATTGTAAATATGTTGCGTAAATGTCTTCGTAGCAGGAAAATGGCTCTGCAGTGTCGAAATCTCATTGAAATTCCTAGTCGGAAAGGCGAGATATGCTGATGAGCAGGAGCCAGATTCTTAAAAAAGGGCCTGGTAGCCTGATAAATAACGGGTTGCCTAGTCTTTACGCTTTTTTATAAGATTTAGAATCGTGTTGGCTATAAACGATAGATGGTTCTGTCAACATTGAAATATGCTTACAGATAAAGGAAGTTAAAGAGTGAGTGTTTAGCCTAGGAGGCTGAGACAGTGCTTCCGACAAAGGAAATAGAGGAATATATAGATAACGCACGTTTAGCCATAAATTTTTTCTTAAAATGCCATCAATGGGATGGGCTAACAAGACATGAAGTTGACTGCTGGCTTGAGAACTTCTCTGACACTCTTGAGGGGCAATACTACTCCATTCGATTATTGAACCAGCTTCTGTACTACTCTGAACGAGACATGGAGAATTTGCTCAGAGAGGGTATTTTTCATAGAGTCCTTGGAAAAAAAGTCCTTCTAGAACACCAACTTTCCAAAAACTTTAAGACTAGCCAACAAGAACTGGAATTCGAGTTTACTGGTTGCCTTGAAAAAGCCCTTTTTGTACCTCTTCTCGATTCATGTGCTCCTCATGAAAGTGGGAATCAGATATCTAGGATTCTCGTAAACCGTTTGGGAGTAAAACCGCAGAATGTGATATTTACCCAGAATATAACTTCTTTGCATGTTTCTTATGAGAATCTAATTATAGTCGACGATTATATTGGTTCCGGTAACCAATGCCGGGACTTTTGGACCAATGCAACAGTGAATGATGGAACTCCCCTAAGAGTATGGTGCTCAGGCAATCAAGTGGAACCATCTTATGTGGCGTTAATCGGCTATGTCAATTCATTGCATAACCTTTCTAACGAATTACCGGACCTTTCTATCTACTGCATTGAAACACTACAAGATGAATACCGTGTATTTGGAAAAGACACCATTTATTGGAGCGATGATGCTGAACGAGAGGATGCAATAGCATACTTTAAATCTATAACAGACACGCAGGGCATTCCATTGTTTGGATACAATGAGCTAGATTTTGCCCTTATCATGCATCAGAATATACCGGATTGGTCTCTCCCTCTGTTCTGGAAGGGAACGACTGACTGGCCCATTCTGATGAGAAGGAAGAACTCATATGAGTAGCTCTGATAACCCTTTTAGACAATTTCGCGCGGAGCAAATAGGTTCAGACCTTTGGAAATTGTTTGTTCCCGGACCATTTAAGAATCTCCTTACCCCGCGGCCACTAGTCATTGAGGGCGGGCGCGGTAGCGGTAAGACCATGTTTTTCTTATACAATTCATGGAGAGATAGGTTGTTGAGCCTAAAAGGGGAAGGGAAGGCGGCCCGACGACGATTATCGCGATGCGCCTTTGAACCTTTCTCCCTGAGCGCCGACCAAAGGGTATCGCAACATCTAACCCTGGAGAACGGTCATGTCACGCAAAGCCATCCTCAGTCTCGCAACCGCTACGATTATCGCAGCCGGTCTTGCTTCAACCGCGGCGGATGCCCGCGGGCTCGACCTCGTCGAAGTAG
>JBEKCL010000154.1:0-10066 GCA_050014895.1 Dehalococcoidia bacterium | reverse complement strand
GCAGGAAATCAAGCAGCTCATCTACCGTGTCATGGATGGCGAGCAGATCAGTATGACAGGGCTGTCCGAAAAAGAACAGAACTATGTTAAGACTGCCAGGGTGCTGCACGGCGATGCGCTCTACTCGCACGCCTGGCTTGAATCTTAGTTGAGGTAAAACTTGATGGAATACAAGGCGCCCGTAGAGACTTACACGGGAAAAGTGAAGGAAGTTGTCATCGGGACCGGCAGCAAGGCAGTAAAGATCGGCGGCGAGAACATCCTGCCGCTCCACTATTTCGAAGGCACAACTGCAAACCGGCCTTTGATCGCACTGCAAGTCGATGACAACGCCGCCGCCGGCTGGGCCGAATGGGCCGTTGAACCGTTTAAAGACGTTGTATCCGACCCGGTGAAATGGGCCGCCCGCTGCCTGGAAAAGGGCGCTGACCTGATCTGCCTGCACCTTGATGGCACTGATCCCCAGGGAGAGAATAAGACAGCAGATGAAGCAGCTGCCCTGGTGAAAAAGATGGCTGCAGGTGTTAATGCGCCCCTCATTGTCTATGGGAGTGGCGACGAGAAGAAAGATGTGGAAGTTCTGACGGCGGTTGCTGTGGCCTGCAAAGGCCAGAACCTGTTAATCGGGCCTGCCGTTAAAGAGAATTACGAAGCCATAGCCAGGGCCGTATCGGAAAATGGCCACTGTATCATCGCCCAGTCTCCCATGGATATTAACCTGGAGAAGGAGCTTAATGTAAAGCTGCTGAAAACCGTCCCGCCCGAAAGGATTGTGATTGATCCGCTGACTTCGGCGGTCGGCTACGGCATGGAATACAGCTTCACAATTATTGAACGCACCAAGCATACAGGTGTCACGTTCGGCGATGTGGCCATGCAGATGCCTGTCATCGCCGATCTGGGCGCTGAATGCTGGAAGACCAGCCAGGCCAAAGCGGACCGTGAGCAAGGTATCCTCTGGGAGAGTGTCACTGCCATGAGCCTGCTACTGGCAGGGGCCAATATCCTTGTGCTGCGCCATCCTGAGAGCGCCAGGCTGATCAGGGAAGCCGTCCAGAAAGGAGCGAGCAGTGGCAATTAAAGGCACAGATATAGTCAAGAAGCTGCCCGAGGCAGGGAAAAAGAACTGCAAGGAATGCGGCCTGCCGACCTGTTTTGCTTTTGCCATGAAGCTGGCGTCCGGCGGTATCGCTCTTGATAAGTGCCCATATATGATGCCAGAAGTCAGGGCTGAGTTGGAGGACGCGCTGGCGCCTCCCATAAAACCGGTAACGGTTGGTACAGGGGCTAATGCCTATACTATCGGTGACGAGCAGGTGATGTACCGGCATGAGAAGACATTCGTGCATCAGCCGGGCATCGCTGTTTTAATTTCCGACAATGAACCCGAACCCGAAATAGACAGTAAGATAAAGAAGCTTAAAGAGATCCAGTTCAGTTGGGTTGGCAAAACGCTTAAAGCTGATATGCTGGCCGTTCAGTTCAAATCAGGTGATCGCGGTAGATATGAGAGCCTGGTGAAAAAGGCGCTTGCCGTAACGGACTGTCCCCTGATCTTGATATCCGAAGACACCGACGTTTTGCTATCGGCACACAATATATGTGCGGATAGAAAGCCGCTGCTTTACCCGGTGACCGCCGCAAATATCAATAAAGTGATACCGGCGGTTAAGGCCAAGCCGACCACGGTTGTGATCAAGGCAGACAAAATGGAAGACCTGGCTTCGCTCACCGGTCGGCTTAAAGAAGCCGGTATTGAAGGCGTTATCATGGACCCGGGTTCCAGGGACCTGCTGTCGGCCGTGCGTGACCAGACACTGATTCGCAGGGCCGCGCTTAAGCAGAGTTACCGGCCGCTCGGCTATCCGACCATCGGCTTTCCCTGCTTCATGACCAGCGACTCGCATATCGACGAGCATACATTGCTGCCTCTCCTGGCGCAGAGGTTGAATATCTACACCGACCCCCGCATGCCCATGTCCATGGAAGAGAATATCTATCCTGTCAACAACCCGGACGCCAGTTCACCCGTGCTGATAACCAGCAACTGGGCGTTAACCTATTTCCTGGTTTCCTCGGAAGTGGAGGCCAGCAAAGTCCCGGCCTGGCTCCTGGTAAAGGAAGCAGGTGGCCTGGGTATCCTCACGGCCTGGGCGGCGGGAAAGTTCAGCGGCGATTCCATAGCGCCGTTCGTGAAGAAAAGCGGCATCGAAAGCAAGGTCAATCACCGGCATCTGGTGATACCCGGCAGGGTCGCCCGCATCAGCGGCGAGCTGAAAGAAGGCCTGCCGGATTGGGACATTATCATTGGCCCGGGCGATGCTAACGAAATACCGGCTTACCTGCCGAAACTGGTAAAGAGCTGGAAAAGCTGAATGCAATAAACCAGTAGTACAATTTGAGCTAAGAGTGAATTATGCCGATGCTTTAGCTTCGCTATACTTGGTACCCTTTATCAATAAAAAGGCTGCAAATTGAATTAATTCTTTTTTCTGTTGGTCATCCAATTTCTTTTCTACTTCTGCAAGGTATTTATCAACTACAATTGAAACAGATACTGATGCTTTTATTGCGTCAAGAAATGGAAACGAAAGTTGAGGCCAATAAGCCTGCTTCATCACTTCTTCAGCAGGTATTCCGTATATTTTGGGAATATTTTGTAATGCAATATGCGGTATAGGTCGAAGACCCCGTTCTATCATACTTAGATACGCACCCGGTTTTGTCATATTTAGACCAAGCTGTTCGGCGGCATCGTCCAACGTCAGACGGCCTCCGCTGCTCGGACGTACCGCTTTCCTCCATTCCCGAAGTTTTTTGCCGAAATCTTCGGAACCGATTCTGCCGTAATAATTTCGTCTACGACTCATAGTACCAGATTTTCAAGTTAACACATTGTTAAATATTTGTCAAAATATAACATAATAACATTGATTAAAAGTTAACATGTTGTTAGAATTACTTCAGGTAAAATTTATAAGATTGAACTATAATTTTATTTGGGTGTCTATTTTGGAGGTATAATGGCAGCTTTCTCTGTTCTAAAAGAATTGAAAGTTGAGATCAATAGAGACTGCCCTCTCCAATGTCTTCATTGCTCGTCAAATGGCGTTGCAGGAGCCCCGGAACAGTTTTCTCTTAAAGAAATTATTCCGGTGATTAATCAATTCGCCGAAATGGGCGGCGAAAATATATGCATTTCGGGTGGTGAACCACTCAGATACCCCGATCTGGCAGCAGTTCTACGAAAATGTCGCGAATTTAACCTCAATACTTCGTTATATACGTCGGGCATATCAGATGGTGGTAACAAATGCACCGTTATTTCCAATGGAATGGTGGAATTATTGGTCGAAAACCGTGTTAAGATGATTTTCAGCATACATGGGGCTCATAAAAGAACGCATGAGGTATTAACACAAATTGGCGGCAGTTTTGACGCAACGATCCAGGCAATTAAAAAAGCTGTGAGAGCCAAGCTTGAAGTGGAGGCCCATGTTGTTCCAACAGCGTTAAATTACAGGGAACTAGAAGATGCCGTTAATTTATTGGCTTCTATGAAGGTCAATAAATTAAGTCTGCTAAGATTTGTTCCTCAAGGGAGAGGGTATCTTAATCGTAAATTATTGCAGCTCAATAAAGATCAAACACTAGAGTTAAACAGGAAATTGAGTGAAATTCGCAAAAAATATCCGATATCCAATATTAGGACCGGTGCACCATATAATATACTTTGTCCAAATATTGCCGCGGAATGTGCGGTTGGCATTAGTGGGCTAACTGTGGGCCCGGATGGCAAAGTGTCCCCGTGCGACGCGTTCAAACAGTTCACAGTTTTATGTGACGATAACAATATTAAGAAAAGGGCTCTCTCCGAAATTTGGCATAACTCCAACTTTCTAAAAGAAGTTCGCGATACAAAGAAAACGGAACAAGAATCATCATGTTCTTATTGTGATTTGTATCATAATTGTCGTTCTGGATGTCTTGCACAAAAGGCCATTTATCACGGTAAGTTAGTTAATGGTCCTGATCCTGAATGCGCTCTTGAAAGCGCGCAGATTCACGATGTCCAACATGAAGCAGTCCTCGTTTGATGATCTGGTAAAACGTGTGCAGACCTGTTCTCTTTGCGAACGTATGGCGGATCGCAAGCGGGTACTGAGTTCATTAAACGGTGACCTGCAATCGCCCATAGTTTTCATCGCTGAAGCCCCAGGAAGATTGGGTGCGGACAAATTCGGGATCCCGCTGTACGGTGACCAAACGGGCCGCAACTTTGAAACATTAATCACGGCATCTGGATTATCAAGACAATCCGTGTTCATAACTAATTCTGTGCTTTGCAATCCAAGGGGGCAGCAAGGAAATAATGTCACGCCAAGATTGAGCGAAATACACATGTGCGCACGATACCTGGAAGAAACACTAGAGATTGTAAGTCCTGTATACATTGTGCCACTAGGTGTGACAGCATTAAAGGCCCTCAATATAATAGAACCACACAGTATTAACTTATCTGACGGGGTCGGGAAACTGTTCTGCTGGAAAAACTACCAGGTATATCCCCTGTTCCATCCCGGGCCCAGAGCCTTTATCCATAGGACAAGAACCCAACAGATGGAAGACTATGCAAAACTTGGTAAGTTATTGAGCGGTACTCAATGTTAAAAATGACTGAGGAAACGTGCTCATGAGCCCAGTATACTCATTAGACGATAAAATATTAGTAACGTGGTTGAAGGCGAACTATAAAGATATAGAATTTATTTCCAAAAAACTTGATTATGAGATGCACAGACGCACACAGGAACTTCAGGATTCCATTGATGCATTAGAAGAGTCGCAGGATCTTTATAAACAGCAAGAAGCAGTACCTCGTCTGTGGCGCAATCTCCTCGGTAAAGCAATCGTATATTTGAAATTTAAGGACGATAGAGAAGAATATCATGATGACGCTGATTATGGTGTAGAAAGACTTAACAAATTCTTAGCGGCATTTCATGAGTTCGAATATATTCTTTATGGTGCTGGAGTGGAACGCTATCGCGATCACGTGGCACATCAACTGAGTGTTTTCCTGATCGGAGAATACCTGATAAGAAATACATTTAAATTCTCGGATATTAGTGTGACAGAAAAGCCAACGGAATACGAGAATATAGAGAAATCAATATTGTCGGAAGAGAAAGAAGCGATGTGGTGTATTATGGCACTTACTCATGACTTAGGAATTCCATTAGAAAGAATCACTGATATCAATCCCATTGCCGAGAAAATGCTTAAAGAATTCGGTCTTATAAATACAGAAGGCATTTCTTTTCCTGCGACTCCACAACCACTGGACGATTTTGTGCTCAGGCTAATAAGTTCAGATATAAGAAAAGTCCAGAAAGATGGGGAAGTCGGCTACATAACGCACCTCCAACCTAAATATTATATGAAGTTTTCGGAAGCTTATGAGCGGCGTGACCATGGAGTTATAAGTTGCTCGGTCTTGTTAAAGAATCTGGTGTTTTTTCTTGAAACAGATTATTCCTTGGACAAAGATGTGCCTCTTGATCTGCAAGATGCTAAGCAATTTTTGGTTCGATCTAATATTCTAAGGGCCATTGCTTCTCATAGTAATGATAATATCTACTATGTAAAAATACCTCAATTTCGTTTTCTTCTGAGAATCTGCGATGAAATGCACGAATGGGGTAGACCCCGACTCATTTCGATGTTCGGGGGGACGAATCTAATTCCGAAAGTCACTATAAATAAATTCACTAATGAAGAAATTGATTATCAAGTGGTTTTCGAGTGTACGAGTGATAAAGCGTCCCTTTCCCGAAACGAAAAGGAAAAAATTAAAAAGCAAATTAGGAAATATTTCAAAGACAAATGTGAAAGGATTATTACGATCTTGCGAAGTGCGGTCGGCGGTAAGGATCGTAAACTCAAACTCTCCATTATGGTCAAAAATACGTTAAATCCCAGAGAGATTTTTACTATCATTCATTCAAATCCGCAAAGCATACAAACACTTAAGGCGGGGAAATCTTTCCAATTAGACGATATTAGTTGAGATAGATGGCAAGAAAGTGCTGCAGCCCAATTAATATAACTACTGGTCCCTTCAGCATATTTCTGACTTTACCTTGATTGGTCCTAGCTACATTCCCCGCTTTGACATAAAATAGTATCAATAATTATCATGTGAATTTCCTTTTCGAGGCATTGTCATTGAACGAAGAAAATGATCTTACCGGCATACTTACCCCGGAGCGCCGCAACCGGGCTCACCTGATAGATATCCTTCAGGATATCCAGAACGGGCACGGCTACCTGTCGAAGGAGGCCTTGTTGGAAGTGGCGAAGTTTCTGGATATGCCCGCCAGCTCAGTCTGGGGTGTGGCCACCTTCTATAACCAGTTCCGCTTCACTGCTCCCGGTAAAAGGCCGGTTAAAGTATGTATGGGAACCGCCTGTCATCTGGCGGGTGGGCAACTTGTGCTGGAAGCTACGGCCCGTGAGCTGGATATCGAGATTGGCGGGATAACAACCGACCGCGAGTTCAGCCTGGAGAGAGTGGCCTGCATTGGTTGCTGCGCCCTTGCGCCCGTTGTGACGATTGGTGAACAGGCTTATCCCAGGATGACGCCCACCAAGATCGAAGAAGTGCTGGTCACTATTAAACCTGCGGCTTCGGAGAAAGAAGCGGGGACCGGTAGCCAGCCATGACCTTTGACGAACTGTACGCTCAAGCCAGGGCAAACTGGGAACCGCTTTACGACAGCCAGATTACCCATATATTGATAGGGACGGCTACCTGCGGCCGCGCCGCGGGTTCCATGGCCGTTCTGGACGCTTTCAGGCACGGAATAGAGGGTCTTACAAATCCTGTGCGCATCTCTGAGGTAGGCTGCATAGGCATGTGCTCGTATGAGCCACTGGTAATAATATTGAAGCCCGGCGACTTTGCTGTATGCTACCACCACGTTACACCCCAGTTGGTATCGCAACTCATTGAAGGCTATATCAAAGGGGATGACCCCTGCCTTGATCTAGCCCTGGGTACTGTAGCAGGCGGCGGCGGTGAAGCCGTATATATCCCTGAGTTGGAGCGTTTTAACCATGAGACACGTCTTTTACTGCGCAACTGCGGCTACAATTCACCGCTGGATATCGATCATTACATAGCCTGCGGCGGCTATAAAGGGCTGGACAAATCCCTGCATGTGAAACCGGCCGCCATAATAAAAGAGGTGGAAAAGTCGGGTCTGCGCGGCCGCGGGGGAGCAGGATTTCCCACAGCCGCCAAATGGAAGCTTTGCGCCCGTGCCAGAAACAAAACCAAATACGTGATCTGCAATGCAGACGAAGGCGACCCCGGCGCTTTTATGGACAGGGTCTTACTCGAGAGCGATCCGCATGCGGTCATTGAGGGCATGGCTATCGCCGGTTACTCCGTTGGCGCACACCAGGGGTTTGTCTATGTCAGGGAAGAGTATCCGCTTGCCATAGAAAGATTGAAAACTGCGCTGGAGCAATCCCGGCAAAAAGGACTGCTGGGCAGGAACATTCTAGATAGCGGCTTTGATTTTGATATAGAGATTGTCAAAGGGGCAGGCGCCTTTGTCTCCGGTGAAGAGACGGCCATGATAGCTGCCATAGAGGGCAGGCGGTCCTGGCCGGAGCACCGTCCGCCTTATCCCACCGAATCCGGATTGTGGGGCAAACCCACGCTGGTAGACAATGCCAAGACCCTGGCATACATCCCCCTGATCATGCAGAACGGCGGCCGGTGGTTTGCTGATATCGGAGTTAAGGCATGCCCGGGGACCGTCCTGTTTGCCCTGGCAGGCAAGCTGGCTAATACAGGCCTGGCGGAAGTGCCGACAGGGACGACCCTCAACACCCTTATCAACGATATCGGCGGCGGTGTCAGGAATGGCAAGCAGTTCAAGGGCGTGCAGATCGGCGGTCCGTCGGGCGGATGCCTGCCCGAAAGCCTGCTGGATACGCCCATCGACTTTGATTCACTAAAGGAAGCCGGGGCAATTATGGGATCGGGCGGCGTGATCGTGATGGACGAGGACAACTGCATGGTGGACACGGCTAAATTCTTCATCGATTTCAGCCAGCGGGAGTCCTGCGGTAAGTGTACCCAGTGCCGTATCGGGACCTTCCAGATGCTCGGCATCCTTGAGGACATAACGAAGGGAAACGGCTCTCTGGACGCGCTGGATAATTTGAAAGATCTGGCGGAAGATATTAAATCTGCCTCCCTCTGTGGGCTGGGCAGGATGGCGCCCAACCCGGTGCTAACAACATTGCGCTACTTCCGCGATGAGTATGAAGCACATGTAGTGGAGAAACGTTGTCCCGCCCGCGTTTGCAAGGATCTGACGGCTTACTACATACTGCCGGACAAATGCGAAAGGGGCTGCGACCACTGCGTGCTGGCTTGCCCGGCGGAGGCCATATTCAGCGATGAAAAAGGACTGAAAATCGTAGACCAGTCCAAGTGCACCAAGTGCAGCAGTTGTGAACTGGTCTGCCCGGCAGAGTATAATGCAGTTGTTAGATTATCGCCCGTTAGCCTGGTGCCCGAGGGTCGCCGCACCCGGCCGGGAACGGCCTCGAAGGAGTCAAAATAAGCGATGACAATAACCATAGCAGTAACCGGTAAGGGTGGTGTGGGCAAGACCGCAATATCGGCCGTGCTGGTGGATTTTCTATCAAGTAAAGGTGTTGTACTGGCGGTGGACGCAGATCCCAGCACCAATCTTAATGATGCCCTGGGCGTTAGCCTCAAGAGCACGGTTGGTAAAACTCGTGAGAAGATGACGGATGATATTAAAGGCGGACGTATAGCCATGGCCGCTTCCAAACAGGAGATCCTGGATGCCCGCATCCATGAGTCGCTGGTTGAGACTGAGAGGTTCGATCTGCTGGCCATGGGCCGGCCTGAAGGGCCGGGCTGCTACTGCGCCGCCAACCACATGATCCGCTTTTCGATCGATAAGCTGGCCAAGAATTATGACTACGTAGTAATGGACTGCGAGGCCGGGCTTGAACATATCAGCCGACAGACCACGCAAGATATAGATTTCCTGCTGGCAATAACCGACCCGACTATGCGGGGGCTGAATACGGCCAAACGACTTCAGCAGCTTATCGGGGAGATGCGCACCAGTGTCAAAGCAGGTGTCTTCCTTGTATTGAACCGGCTGAAAAACGGCATCCCACCGGCCATTGAAGATGAAATCAGGAAGTCCGGTTTGATCCTGGTCGCCACAATCCCGGAGGACTTTGAGATCACAGAACTGGACATTAAGGGCGAACCCCTGACGAAGTTGCCTCTCGATTCCAAGTTCCGGCGCTCCGTGCAGGAAATGCTTTTCAGACTTAAAATCCGTTGACAGATATAGGTCAAAAGGATATAGTGACCGGAAGCGCCTTGGGTTGATACCAACCGGGCGCCGATTTTAAAATTGCAGGGTAAGGAGGTCGGCATGCAGGATAAGCAGGAAGAGCAGGACATCCTCATCAAGGTGCCGCGCTGGAAGATAGGATACAGCATAACAGTCCTCTTCGTGCTCTACATGCTGGACTATGCGATGAGGTCGGTGATAGGGCCGATGACTCCGGCGTTGAAATCCAGCCTCGGGCTCAGTGACACGGATGTGGGCTGGCTGATGTCTGCGGTGCTCATCGGCGTGGCTGTCTTTGCCCTGCCACTCTCTTTCGTCATTGACCGCTGGCGGCGTTCGAAGATGGTCTCATTGATTTCAATCGTTTGGAGTGCAGCCAGCATATTCTCAGGCTTTTGCGTTAATTTCGGCCAGCTTCTGGCTACCCGGGCGGTAGTGGGTATTGGTGAAGCTGGCTTTGTTTCCGGAGGCATGGCGCTCATCGTGGGCATGGTGCGCAAGACCCGCCGGGCTTTTGTCACGGGCATATGGGCAGCGGCCATCCCATTGGGATCAGCCCTCGGCTTCCTGGTAGGTGGCTGGGTAACCAAGAGTTGGGGCTGGCAGGCGGCTTTATGGGCTATAGCCTCGCCGGGCATCCTCTT
>JBEKCL010000153.1:0-8431 GCA_050014895.1 Dehalococcoidia bacterium | reverse complement strand
CTCCAGATAAAACCTTCGCTGTCGACCGCCAGGCCGTCGGGAACACCTTCGTTCTGCGGCGTTCGCACGCACACCCGGCGGTTGGCAATCTCGCCGCTGGCAGGGTCGAAATCGTAGGCGTAAATGGCGAGGGCCGGGGAATCGGTGTAATACATGGTCTTATTGTCCAGGCTCCATCCGATCCCGTTCGAGCACGAGATGCCTGTCTTCATCTTATGCACTGAAAGATCTGGGTCCAAGCGGTAAAGGCTTCCATCCTCTTTGCCGTTAACTACCGTACCAGCCCAGAAGCGCCCCTGCCGGTCGACGGCGCCATCGTTGAAGTGGACGCCAAAGTTTCAACCGTCACCTCGGCCCAGAACTATTCGTCGACAAATGCCATAGTCCTGGTGGACACAAGCTATGTTAGGTTCACCGGGCTGGTAGACGAGATCGACATCATGAAGGTCAGCCAGGGTGAGCCGGCCACCATCACGGTTGACGCCATCCCGAACAAGACGTTTACGGGGAAGGTGCAGTTCATATCGCCTTTCGGCGCCCTCTCCTCATCAGTCGTCAAATTTACGACCTTCATAGCAGTGGACCCTACCGATGCTCCGCTGAAGGGAGGGCTGACCGCCACGGCAACGATTACCGCAGCCAATGAGAAAAATGTCTTGCTGGTGCCGGTATCGTATATACTTACCACCCGCAACGGGTCCATGGTAATGGTACTGAACTCTCAAACAGGCAACCCTGAAAGAAGACAGATTAAGGTCGGAGTACAGACCTCGGAATACGCAGAGGTGCTATCGGGATTGCAGGAGGGCGACAAGGTTGTGTCGATTACCGATCGAGGCAATGCCCCTACCAGGACACCGGCCGGAGGCAATCCAATGCGTGCTCTCCGTTAAACGAGCTATTATTATACACAGTATAAATTAACTGATTAAGCAGGTATACGACAATGGCAATGATTGAACTGACCAACTTAACAAAAATATATGACACAGGAGAACTGAGGGTTACCGGCCTGGACGATATTACGTTCAAATGCAATGAGGGCGACATGGTATCCATCATGGGCCATTCCGGCTCGGGCAAATCAACGATGATGAACATACTCGGTTGCCTGGACCGCCCGAGTTCGGGAGTCTACCGTTTGGACGGCGTGGATGTCGCCAGCTTGAATGACGACCAGCTCGCCAAGATCAGGAACGAGAAACTGGGGTTCGTATTCCAGTCATATAATCTTTTACCCAAAATCTCCGCCCAGCAGAACGTAGCCCTGCCGCTGATATATTCCGGTGAAGACCACCGCATGCAGCGGTCTATGGCGGCGTTGGAGGCGGTAGGCATTGCAGTAAGGGCAAAACATTTGCCCAGCGAGATGTCCGGCGGCGAGAAGCAGCGCGTGGCCATCGCACGCGCGTTGATAAACAATCCAAAGGTTATCCTGGCCGACGAACCGACGGGCAACCTGGATACAGCTACCAGCCACAGCATCATGACGCTGTTCACCGACCTTAACAAGAAGGGCATAACTATCGTAATCGTTACACACGAGGAAGACATAGCCGGCTACACTCATAGGACCATTTACGTAAGGGACGGCAAGATCGTCGAGGACAAAATGCGTTGAGCGTCTGGGAAAGCATTAAAACAGCCTGGCAATCGATATTTGCCAATAAGATGAGGTCGTCGCTCACAATGCTGGGCATCGTGATCGGCGTGTGCGCTGTGGTGCTGCTGGTAGCCCTGGGGCAGGGATTCCAGACCAGCATGACGCAAACTTTCAACAACATGGGGGCCAGCGCCCTGTATATATCGAGCGCTCCGTCCAAGACAGTTGTCGGCGGTATCCGCCCGCTCACCAATGAGGACGTGACGGCGCTCGAGGACAAGACCGTGGTCCCGGCGGTTAGCGTCGTGTCACCGACGCGCACCAGCAGGGGGACCGCTCTATACGGGAATAATAATGCGAGTGAGCAGATAATGGGGATCATGCCTATAATAACCAAGATAAGGAACTACCAGATCGATAAAGGCAGGTTCCTTACCGACCAGGATGTGACGGACAGGACCAATGTGGTGGTCCTGGGCTGGCAGGCCGAGATCGACCTGTTTGGCGAGGATGCGCCGGGTACGGCGACGCCCATCGGTCAGTCTATCCGCATCTCGGGAATGAAATTCCAGGTGGTGGGCACCTGCCAGAAGTTCGGCGGCTTTTCCGGGGACAGCTACATACTAATGCCGTTGACTACGATGCAGTCCAAGATAACCGGTGGAGATGTGGTCCAGCAGATAGGCATACTGGCATCCGATACCAACAACGTGGATGCAGCTATCGCCCAGGTAACCGCCCTGCTGCGTGCCAGGCATTTCATCAATACAGCGGCAGGGGCGGCGGACGATTTCAGCATTACCGACATGCGCGAGACCCTCAATAGCATGGAGGCAACCCTGTCGGCTTTCTCGCTATTCATGGGAGCGGTCGGCGCCATCTCGCTGCTGGTAGGCGGCATCGGCATTATGAATATCATGCTGGTCTCAGTTACTGAAAGGACCAGGGAAATAGGTATACGCAAAGCTATCGGCGCCAAGAGGAGGGACATCCTGATCCAGTTCCTCATCGAGGCAGCCGCGCTGAGCTTATCGGGAGGTTTGATCGGCCTGTTGCTTGCCGTGGTAGGGGCACACGCCATGGGACAGGTGACCATAGGCAGTTCACAGGTTACGCCGGAAATTTCATACACGATCGTCATCGTCGCACTTGCCGTTTCAATCGGAACGGGCCTTATTTCCGGCACGTACCCGGCCTTCCGCGCGGCAAGGCTTGACCCGATAGAATCACTCAGACACGAGTAACCTGAGGGAATTTATACCCTCACCCTTCCCTCTCCCTCAAGGTTCTATCAACTCTTGGTTGTTGCCTCATTTGTCTGGGTCCAATCTAAATGGCTGTATTTTGGATATACTGGCATCTGAAGTTATAGATAACAGTTTTAACGATTAACTATATCCTTGAGGATGATGATGGAAGGGCGACCATGTACTCAGTGTCCTTGGTAGAGTATTGCCTGTACTAGCCTAACCACGGGGCAATCATCTAATAGCATTTTATCTTCTTCTGCTACTAATCGACTTGTTTTTACGCCTTCTCTTAATTGCTTTACCAATTGTAAATGCATTATAGGTTTTTGCTGCAATTTCCGCTTGGCTAACATATTCGCTAATTCACTTATAGTTCTTGGAAACACCTGGTTACAATCTATTAATGAATGCTCAGTGAATCCAGAATATTGATCGGGGGAAATTTCAACTAAGGTTTTAGGATGGCAATTCTGTTGTTTTAACCTAAGTTGTTTTATCTTATTTATTTTAGTAGTGGAGCTAACAAGCAACAATACCCTATCATTAACGGGATCAATATTTATAACAATAAAATAATGCCATAGTGGTGATGAGATGGTGTTTTCATGATAATAGTAAACTGAACCGGCTACAATACTTGACCTAATGTGGGATTCGTGGGGAGAATCAGGCAAACCTTATCTCCAGATTGACTCTATTTCAACTATGTCTTGGAAATACTCTCGCCGTATTTCTTTGTCCTCTTCTTTTAAGGCAAAACATTTATCAGCATCACTTGCAGTGGGATCGTCAAAAAACCCATCTAAATCCATCGGAACACTCAAGCTTATCTTTTTATCCAAAACTTCCTTATGTTTAGCCCAATCTGGATATTTATGAACAATATCCCTCAATTGAAACTGGTCATATTTACCAAAATTCTCCCAAGCAAAATCAAGTGCCTCTATGTCTGATTCCGAGAATACTTTATCATCTGGAGTGGCTCTTGATATCAAATCATGCTGCCCTTTATTTTCAATATACCTGTCTGAGTATTCTTTCTCCTCATCACCAATGAAAGTAGTCTGTTCCACAATATCTCTCGTCTGCGAAGGAACAGGGCCATTTTTCATCGCCACATAGTTGTCATTAGTTATCAACCGGCCATACTTCCTAAAATGATACCTGTCGGCCAAATATATTAATTTGAAGGCTTTCATTTTGTTAATTCGGCCACCCTGTTTAACGGCAAGTCTATTAAGTGCCTGTGCTGCTTTCTTGTAATTGAATCGAAGTATTATTTTAGTCATTCTTTATCTTACCCCTCTAAATCAAGGGATTTTGGGAGGAATGTTGGTATTCTAGGTATGTAATATGTACACATAATATACACACCCTGTCACCATATTATCATCATGATGATCAATTAGCAAGCTGATAATTTCATCCGCACCAAGTGTAATATCTTTAAATATTGACATTTCTGTTATACTGGTATAATCATCGTTTGGGAGGTTGGTAATGGGTGACGAAATGTTTCCAGTGCAGTTTATCGAAGGAATAAACGAAGGCGAACAAATAGATAACGAGAACCTGTTTAATATACAGGACTGGCCGTGTGTTGCCATAAGATATACAGCTTGCTTGTCGTATCTAGTTCACAATTTTGAGATATTGACTTTATGCCGGATTGATCAAGAACTTATCCAATATGAAATCAAAGTTTACCCAGATTACAAGGGGATGCCAAATAATAGTATCATCCTCACAGATGGAGTTTTAGTGTATGGGCATCTCGACAAGGGGAACAAAGATACCAAAAAATGGGCTAATGCAACGTTGAACCATAACATAGCCCTGATTTCTGGTAAGACCTATTGGATAGCTCTGATATCCAAAGACGAGAGTATGTACTTAGGAAGAGCACTGCAAGGAGAAAAGATCCCCATTCTTATTATGAACAGGGGTAGTAGAAAATGGCACGAATCTAGCATAGCTAGTGATGGATGGGAGTGCATGCTTAGATTCTACGGAAAAGTAATACCGATATAGGAAAAATAATGCTCTTTATTATAGTGGTAATGCATGAGGAGGTTCAAGGATGTTATACCGTATATTTTCTAAGAAATTAGGAAGGCAGGTTGCTGAAGTTCAAGATGTAAACTGGCCACTCATTAAAAAAGATGAGCAGATACCAGTGGTGATTGATGGGAAAGAGAAATTATACCGTGTTAAAGAAGTTAAAGGATATAATATGGAAGTCGATCCAACAAGCGGAGCAACCCCTAAACTTGTTTATGATATATGGATTGAATAACCTAGCTACTACTTGTCGACAAGGGATAGCAGCGAAGTATTTGCAGTTCATTTACTTAATTCCCTCGACATAACTTTTTCACTTTCTTCTGAGTATTCAATTATTAAGTCATCTAGATAGTTAATCAACTCTGTACGAGTCGCTTCTGTGCTAGAATCGAAGAACTCCTGATTGAGGTTCACCACCTGACGATGACCATATGTAGTAACTGGATTAGTATTTAGAACTGCACTCGCTTTTACTTTATATGTTCCACTGGACTCTAGCTGGTTTCTATATTTGCGTAAATATGTGTTTAGTCGAGTATCCGATATATCCATTGCAGCCCTATCTATGTCATCATTCAGGTCTTTCCACTCCTGAGAAGCACTCTTTAGTTTTTCCAGAAGAGGATTGATTGGATTATGAGCTAGAAAACTTCGTGTTGCAATTCCCTTATCTTTAAATGCCTTAACGTCTTTTTTTACAATTACATCGTCTTTGATTAGAGGGAAATAATCCTCTGTATCATATGTTTTCGCATCTTCAACAAATGACTTATACAACTGTGTGATTTCGATGATTGCTTTCTTAATGAGTTCGGCATCCTGGCCTATACGCTTTGCTGTAATATCGCTGGGGAGTTTCTGAATACGGTATAGAAGTATTCCACCACCTACAATAAATGCCACACCAAATAGACGAATGATCCATTGTGCAGCATTTTGAGCTGGCTCAGTCACAGATCTCCAAAGAAAAGATAAAATGGGTTCAGGAGAAACAAGCCCCCAGATACCAGCAATCAACATGACCGCTGTCCCTCCACGGGAAAGCCACCTATGCTTCCTGAGCCACCGTCGGAACAGCGGCATGCTGTTATTCTACCACGATAGTCATGCCGCCAACTAAGACTTGGCAGAACCCTCCCTCAAGGGAGAGGGATATTTTTTTCAAGAAGGGTCTGCGACCCTTCTCTCATCCTGGCTGGTTGAGATTAACAGGATGTCTGGATTTCCAGGCAGGAGATCACCACGTCACAACCCGATATCTCCCATAAAGGTAGGGGTTTTCTATCCGGCAGCATAGCCAACCAGTCTCACCACCCCATCTGAGAGCAAGGAGGCCAGTTGCTCGCAGGAATGCTGAGCGGCATCCCTGCTCGCCGACAAAAATGCCGCTGGTCCTTCTTATTGGTTCGGTTTCTTTGAGGGCAAGGTGCGCGGAACGGTGATTTCCTGTGGATGCTGTACCACGCCCGCTGAATTACTGGCGGTAATCGTATATACCGTGGTATGACTGGGGGATACTGTTGTCGTTCCGGACGGAGAAACGGGGCCTATATCGGGACTGATATGCACCGAAGTTGCCCCATTGACTTTCCACTGCAATTGGGAGGAATTGCCCACCTCAACACTTTGGGTGCTGGAAGTGAATGACTCAATTCTTGGAAGGGTCTTACCATCTCCTGGTGGGGGTTTGGTTACCGGTGGGGAAGGAGGAGTTTTGACCGGTGGAGGGGGATTCTGAGTTTCCGGCATAGTCTCACCTGGCTGTTCGCCTTTCTCACTGCGTTCAAACGCCGGAGTCTCAAATAATGGCGGAGTCGGCGAAGTATAGCTGTAATAGTTCAGCGGATATACGGTGACGAGGGCCGAAGCTGAAGAGGGACCATAGACATTACTGGCAACCAGCGTATAGTAGGTAGTCTCAGATGGTGAGATGACCATGTATCCTGTTGCCGGGACTGTACCCACACCGGGGCTGATGGTGACAGTGTCCGCACCGCTGACATCCCACATCATCGTCGCCGGCTCCCCCGGCGCAATGACGGGCGGATTGATGGCAAAGGATATTACCGCAGGTAAACTGCCTGCTCCGGTATACGGTTGATATACAGGATATGGAGGGCAAACCGGTGATGAAGTAGTACATGTCGGGTACGTTGAAACACTCACGTTCACGGTTTGTGTGATCACCCCGGCCGAACCGGCTGCCGTCAATATATAAGTGGTCGTATATCCTGGCGATACCGCCTGAGAGCCTGAGGCAGATACATTGCCAAAGCTCGGATCAATCCTCACACTATCGGCCCCGGTAGTGCTCCACGTCAGATATGTGGTTTGCCCGGGATTGATAAATGTAGAGTTCGCAGTGAAGCTGGTGATAACCGGCGGGGAGGTCATTGGATTAACAGTAACAATAGCAGTGCTCGTCGTGCTGCCGTTGCCGTTGCTGGCTATCAGCGTATAGGTGGTCATTGATGATGGCGTTACGGAGAGGCTACCCGAAGGCTCCACAGTGCCCAGCCCGGGATTTATGGTGACAGTCGTGGCATTGGTTACAGTCCAGACTAGATTAGACGATTGGCCAGTGGTGATGACCGGGGGATTGGCATAGAGGGTGGTTACAACGGGCAATGAGCTGCCGGCCGGAACGACAGCATCGATTGGCGCGTTCAGCGGGAAACAGCCACTGGCAAGCATTATCGTCAGAATCGCCAGTAACGCAGAAAATTTCTTCATCTAGAACCTCCTGGAATTCAGATTGGTATCCCTGCCCCTTGAAGCAGTGTGATTCCTACTCTAAAGTCTAAGCGGGGAGGCCCGTATGGTCAAACCACAGGGAGCCTCAAGCGTAATCTTAATCCATGTTTGGCATATAGTTGTGATGCATTGCTTGAGTCGTCAAAGCCCTGCCATTCCGTAGCTCAGCGTTATCTGGATCGATGGCTAGGGCTTTATCCCAAGCGGCTAGCGCTTCGTCATATCGCCTCAATTGGTGGAGGGACTTGGCCTTGTAACTCCAGGCCAAAGCGCTATGATCATCGAGAACAAGCGCCCTGTCGACCGTGGATAGGGCATCATCATATTTTCCCAATTTCATCTGTGAATACGCTTTCTGATCCCACGCGTTGACATCGGTAGGCGCCAAAGAGGTGGCCTTGTCATAGGCCACCACCGCCTCACCGTATTCTGCCAGTGCGATCAGTGTCAGTCCTTTGTTCACCCAGTACGTTTCTAAATTGTCCTTCAAAGCTATGGCTTTATTAAAGCAGTCTAATGCTGTGTTGTACTGCTGGAGATTGTAATAAGACAAGCCTTTATTCGACCACGCGTCCGCGAAATTGCTGTCGAGCTTGATGGCTTGATCGTAGGCATCGATAGCCTGGCCGAATTTTCCTTGCGCATCCAGGACCTGGCCCTGGTTGTTCCAGACTGCCGGGTTGCTGGGATCCGACTGGATAGCCCTTTGAAAATACAAGCCAGCGTTATCGTATTGTCCGTTCTGGAAAGCCTCAATGCC
>JBEKCL010000152.1:0-8488 GCA_050014895.1 Dehalococcoidia bacterium | reverse complement strand
CTGAAGGCGGCTGAATTTATCGGAATTTAGTTAGACTTTTAGAGTTAGCCGTTATATACTTTCCTCGGAGGTAGACCAATGCAGTCCAGCCTCATCGGCAAAATCGAAAAAGCCAAGCGCTACGCAGAGCAACCCGAACGAGTTAAAATCTCCAATTTCACAGCCGTATTTCGCGGTGAAAATGACAGTCATACCCTGGATCTTTCCGACGGCAAATGGCATTGCAACTGTCATTTCTTTTCGGAATGGGGAGAATGCGTTCATATTATGACTTTGCAGCGTTTGCTTGGCAAAATGCTCCCCGATCAAGCTGATACCTCTCAACAGGTATAGCTTTTAGTCTCACTCAACCGGCGCAGTGATGTCCGGTGAAGGGTCTATTTATATCAATTTATTCCTTTCTTTGAACTCTTTTTGAACCGCTGCTGCCAGGAACAAAGATCCTGTAGCCAGTATAAGATCATCTCTTGCCGACTCGGATAATGCGCAGGAAAGGGCCTCTCCCACAGTCTCGCTCACTCCGGCTTGCATTCCAGATTTGTGAAAAATAGTAGTCAAGTAATCGGTTGTCGCCGCCCTTGGGTGAGGGGAACTCGTAAGTATCACATGATCGGAAAAGCCCGAAAGCTCTTTTGCCATTCCCTCAATGTCTTTGTCTTGGGAAGAGCCGAATATTACAGTTGACCTTTTATAATGGAAATATTTATTAATTGATTCTATGACCTTTCTGATTGAATACGGATTGTGTGCACCGTCTATAATTAGTAGTGGTGCACGGTTTAAGATTTGCAGACGGGCGGGCCATTTTACAGTACTAAGACCGCACACTATATGTGTACAATCTATTGCAGTCCCATTTTTCTCCAGGGTTTCGATGGCTGCAATGGCAAGAGCGGCATTTTCCATCTGGAAATCACCGAGCAGGGGGAGGCTTATCTGATAATTTCTAAGCTTGCTTTGTACCGAAAATGCCTGGCGGTCCATCTTACTTCCATGGTTTTCCCAGCTTATGTCGCGGCCTGCAAGTATCAAGGGAGTGTTCAATTCCCTGCGCTTATCCTCAATAACTGCCAGCACGTCAGCCGGTTGCGGAGCGCTGATCACCGTGCATCGCGGTTTCATAATGCCTGCCTTTTCGCCCGCAATTTGTGCCAGTGTGTCCCCCAGTATTTGCGTATGGTCGAGGCTTATGGAAGTGATAATACACACCTCAGGCTCCTCTATCACATTGGTTGCATCCAATCTGCCGCCCATCCCGGTTTCCAGTACCTGGAAATCCGCCTTTTTTTCGCGGAAATAGCAGAAAGCCATCGCCGTAAGCGCTTCGAAAGTGGTGAGCTTCCCAAAACGCGCTTCAGCATTGATAGTGCGCACTTGAGGCTGGACCAAACTGGCCATTCGGGCGAAGTCCCGCTTGGTTATGGGACGGTTGTTGAAGGCTATCCTTTCCTGCCATGAAAATAAGTGTGGTGATGTAAAGCAGCCTGTCAGATACCCGGCGCTAATCAGAATACTTGATATCATAGCAGCCGTGCTTCCCTTACCCTTGGTACCGGCAACATGGATGGTCTTTCTTCCTTTGTGTGGATCACCAAGTGCGTTTAACAGCAATCGCATCCTTCGGAGATCGTAATTTCCGGCGTTATACAGGATACTTGTGGATTTCTCGTAATCAGTGAGGCCCTGTAGATATTTCTCAGCTTCAGAATAGTCCATGTGCGGATGCATTATAGCACTGCTGTTATGACCCGGTTGAAACCAACATAGGCTCTATTTAGAGCTTGACTGTTTTAGGCATGGCGCGGCCTTTCCAGAGAGCCTTGCCCTGGATGGTCAGCACCATCGAAGCGAAGGCTATCACCATCATGAATATAGCGCTAAAAGGGTAGATAAGGATGAGATATAGAGGGAAATGGAACCTGTAGTTACTTATAGACCAGAGTATTAATGTAATAACAATCGCCCATCCCGACATGCCTACCACTGCCCACGGTATGACCGGCTGCGCAAGAGCTATAATCAGGACGGTTATCGGGCTGACAAAAATGGCCAGGATAAGCAGTTGCATCAGTGTCATGAAAAAGGGATCGAAATTGAATGAGGCGAAAGTACTCTTGGTCAACCCCTTCCATACCTGGTCGAAGTTCCGGTACATGCGGCACGAAACCTGGCCGTTGCCGTCCAGTAATCTATAACATAATCCCATTGCATGTATACGCCTGCCGATGGCCAGGTCGTCAACAATATTTTGTCTGACGGCTTCGTAGCCGCCTGAAGCGTTGTAAGCCGCCCTTTTGAATACGAGAAATTGTCCCAGGCAATTAAAAAGCAGCGGATTACGCTGGAGCCTTGTAAGCCTCATGGGGACTCCGCATAACATACCCAGGTAAAATGCCGGTATGCTGAGCATCTCGGACCAGGTCACTACGTGCTGACGAGGTAAAGCGGAGATCAGGGCTGCCTGTTCCCCCGACATAGCAGCGGCAGTACAGCGCAGCATATCGGGTCCATGAACGGTGTCGGCATCGACAAAAAGCAGTAATTCGCCGTCTGCCTCTTCAGCCAGTTGATGGCAAGCCCAATGTTTGCCAAGCCAGTCTGAGGGCAATGACTTGCCTTTAATCAACCTCAGCCTCTGATCTTTATTAGCGAACTGTTCCAGTATCTCCCATGTTCTGTCAGTGGAGTTGTCATCCAAAACTATCAATTGAAAATCTTGATAGTCCTGGGCCAACAGCCCAGCAACGCAATCACCGATGTTATCTTCTTCGTTGCGCGCCGGCACCAGGACTGAAAAACGCGGCCATTCTTTGGGATAAGTGTAACTATTGAGCCTTCGCAGGTATCTCAGGTTGGTCAGTGTTACTATCAGCAGCACGACTACGCCGAGTACTATGCCGGTTTGAAAATAAAATAGTATTTCGAATGGTAAGTTTAACTGCAACAAAGCAATATAATATAACAATCAGTAAAATTTTTCTTGTTTTACAGGCTGTCCGGCTTCAATTTTCAGCCCATACAGCTTACAGCAGGAGGTCGACAGCTATAAAACTAGTACATTTTGCGGTTTGGCAGTTTACGGTCTTTCCATGTAGCTTTTCCCGAAAGAGTCAGTACCATGGAAGAGACGGAGATAATGGCCATTAACACGGCGCTCAGCGGATAGAAAATCACCATGTAAAGCGGGAATTTGAATCGCTGGTAGTAGACTGCCCACAGTAATAGTGACGCAATAATGGAAATTGCAGCCAGACCCAATGATAGCGTTGGCGGATAATCAGGTGTTTTCATTGCGAACAGAGCTATTATAGGTTGCCAGAACACAAACAGGATCCAGAGCCAGGTTGCAATAAAAAGAGGGATATTATAACTATACGATGCAAACATATTTTTAGTCAGACCTTCGTACAATTCTTTGAAATTATGGTACATCCTGGTTGAAACATTATTGGTACCATCAAATATACGATAGCGCAGACCGCATGACAGGACCCTCTGGGGTAATTCCAGGTCATCGAGCACATTCAGTCGTATTGTCTCGAATCCGCCGCTGGTTTCATAGGCTTGCCGGCTGAAGGCAAGGAGTTTTCCGCTAGAGGATAAATATGTTTTTTTAGGGCGCAGGCGTGATGGCAAAGGTACAACGGCAAATACACCCAGGGCAAAATATGGCATAACCAATTTCTCTGACCATGAGCCCAGGATGTGCCGGGGTACGATCGATAGCATATCAGCCTGTTCTTCTTGTAAGGCTGCGGCGGTGCAGCGCAAAGTGTCGGGTGTATGAACCGTATCAGCATCGGTAAAAATCAGTAAATTACCGTCAGCTTCTCTGTAGAGTTGATGGCAAGCCCAGTGCTTGCCGAGCCATTCCGGCGGTAAATTCTTGCCCTGAATTATTTTTAACCTGCTGTCACTGCGGGCGAGCGTCTGAAGTATCTCTTCGGTCCGGTCAGTAGAGTTGTCATTCAACACAATGACCTGGAAATCCGGGTAATCCTGGTTAAGGAGCGATTTCACGCAGGGACCAATTTTATCTTCTTCATTTCTTGCCGGCACAAGGACGGAGATACGGGGAAAATAGCTGATCCTCTTGCAGTCACTTAGATTCCGTGTATTGCGCATGTTGATAACAGCAATCAGGAGCATGACAAATAGAAAAAGTATTATTAGTGTTTCGGGTAAAAGCAGAGAATCTTTAACTATCATTGCGCTTTTCCTCTTCTACTTAACCATGGTTGCAACTCTGGCCAGCTCTTGAAATAAGAATAGCGCTTTGCTGTCAGGATAGTAGCGTGCGCTAGACAAGCGCCGACAAAATACAACGGATAGTGTACTACAAAAAGGAAAATCAATAATCCAACTACGCCTCCGATAGAGGCCCATACCCAATTCTTCTGTATGACAAACATCAGTCCTGTGCATACACCGATAACAATAGGACCTAACCATCCGAGCAGTCCCAGCCATACGCCATAGGTGGTCGCAACACCCATGCCGCCTCTAAACTTTAAAAATGGAGAAAACGCATGGGTTAGTACGGGAGCAACGGCTACCGCAGCCAGTTCCCAACCGTTTACCCCGGATATTTGTTGAGCAAGCCAGACAGGCACAGTACCTTTAAAGGCATCGAGAAGTGCCGCAATGATATAAAGGGTTTTGCTTCCTGCACGGGCAACATTGGTAGCTCCAGGTGCATGATCGCCAAATGCCCTTATATCCTTGTGAAGGAAAATCTGTCCTATCCAATAGGAAAAAGGGAATGACCCCAGGACAAGACCTGCAGCTATCCATGCTAAACTAGGCATTGGATAATTATTATATAATTAACCTATGGGAATTGTTAAGTCAAAATTTATTAAGCTTCTTTCAGATGCCAGTACCAGGAACCGCAGCCTGCTTTGTGTGGGATTGGATCCCGATCCGGCCAAGTTACATAATAAAGATGTTTTAGAGTTCAACAAAGCTATAATTGACGCTACTTCGGATCTTGTGTGCGCTTACAAGCCTAACCTGGCGTTCTATGAGGCAATGGGGATCAGGGGTCTGCAAATATTAAAGAAGACTGTCGATTACATTCCCAAAGACATACCGGTCATCGGGGACGCGAAACGGGGCGATATCGGCAATACAGCCGCTGCCTATGCGAAGGCGTTATTTGACTTCTATAAGTTCGATGCAGTTACTTTAAGTCCCTATCTCGGTTATGACTCGATCGAGCCATTTCTCAACTATAACGGTAAAGGGGTCTTTGTCCTGTGCCGTACATCTAACAAGAGCGCCTCGGATTTTCAGGACCTCGAAGATAACTACGGGATGAAGTTCTACCAGTCGGTAGCGTTACGTGCCAACGATTGGAACAGCTCAGGCAATATAGGGCTGGTAGTAGGCGCCACCTACCCTGAAGAACTTAAGCAGATAAGGAAAATCTGCCCCGATATGCCAATCCTTATACCTGGAATAGGGGCACAGGGAGGGGACCTGGAACTTTCCGTTAAATACGGTGTCGATAAAAATTCTGAGAAAGCGATTATTGTAGCGGCACGACAGGTACTTTATGCATCGATAGCGCCTGATTATGCTGAGGCCGCCCGTACCGCGGCCAGGGAATTGCGGGACAATATCAACAAGTTTCGCAAACTTTAGCTGACGGGAATAAGGATCCGGATGCAGTCCGGGGCGGTTCCGATGGCTGAGATAATAAAACAGTCCGCACACACCATTTTTCATATAGACCTGGATGCATTTTTTGTTACTGTGGAGCAGGTACTTAACCCCGCACTGCGCAACAAACCTGTTATAGTGGGAGGAAGGCCTGAGGGACGCGGGGTCGTAGCCTCTGCTTCTTATGAGTGCAGAAAATTTGGGGTACATGCTGCTATGCCGCTTTCAAGGGCCAAACGGCTTTGCCCACAGGCCATCTTCTTAACAGGCAACTATCGAAAGTACACGGAATTCTCGGGCAAATTCATGGCAATTCTGTCGGACTATTCCCCATGCATTGAGCCCGGCGGCCTTGATGAAGCCTATCTGGACGTTACGGGTTGTGAAAACTTCGGTTCATGGCGTACTCTGGCGCTAAAGATAAAGGAGCGAATTAATAAGGAGACCGGGCTTGTGGCCTCCATAGGGATAGCGTCGTGTAAAGTGGTGGCCAAGGTAGCTTCCGATCTTAGCAAGCCTGATGGGCTGATTGAAGTGTTACCGGACCAGGAAAAAATATTTCTTGCGCCGCTTGCAGTGCGGAAACTGCCGGGGGTGGGCGAAAAGACGGGCAAAGCGTTGAAAGCCGCAGGTATTGAGACGATCGGACAACTGGCGAATATGCCTCAGGAATTGTTTAAGGGTCGCTATGGCGAGGGTATGATGTGGCTTCGTGAGCATGCCAGGGGAATAGACAACAGTGCGGTTGAGATGTACGGCGAAGCAAAGTCCATCAGCCGGGAAACTACTTTTGAGAAAGACACCATGAATACCGACTTTTTAAAAGCAACCCTGCGGTATTTTGCTGAAAAACTAGGCGCCGACCTGAGAGAATCCAACAAAAAAGCCCGGACGGTGACACTGAAGTTGAGGTACAAAGATTTTGAAACGGTAAACCGCAGTTCAACTTCACGTGAAGCTATGAACCTGGACGACTTAATTTTTCAATCGGGGGTCAGTCTCCTTGAAAAGACGCTGGGAAAAAAGTTCAAGCCTGTAAGGCTCATCGGATTGGAGGTATCAAATTTGGTTGCTGGTGAGACACAGTTTAGTCTATTTGATGCAGATGTCAAACGCCTCGAAAAAGTTGACCGCGCCATCGATTATATTCGCGATAAATATGGATTTGATGCAATCCAGACTGGTTATACGCTGGAACTCAAACAAAAATATGATGAGAAAACCAGGAACACATAGCGTTTCATAGGTATGCTGACTTGTTTGTAATATTGCAAGCCTGTGTTGACTTAAACCACTGGCCTGCCTATATTGAATAACGAAAAAGTCTATTAGATCCAGGTGCCAAGACGAATTTCAGGGGAAGCTTAAGGTTGAAAGGAGGGTTTTATGAAGATTACGGGCAATACTGTATTAATTACCGGTGGGTCCACCGGCATCGGCCTGGCACTGGCATCTGCATTTTTGAAGGAAGGTAATGAAGTCCTGATCTGCGGGCGGCGAAAATCGAAGTTGAAAGAAGCGCAGGCGGAATTGCCCGGCTTGCATACTGTTGTTTGTGATGTGTCGAATGAAAAAGGGCGTAAACATCTGTTTGACTGGGTTACTTCTAATTATGGGAACGTCAACATCCTGATAAATAATGCCGGGATACAGAAGACGATTGATTTCACCAAAGGACCTGCGCAATTGCTTGAAGGAGAGAGCGAGGTTGATGTAAATCTGAATGCGCCTATCTACCTGTCAGCCCGTTTTATTCCTCTTTTATTGGAGCGGAAAGAGGCGGCTATCATCAATGTGTCTTCACAACTGGCCTTTGCTCCCTTGGCATTTATACCCGTTTATTGTGCGACAAAAGCTGCTTTGCATTCGTTCACTCTTTCTCTTCGTCATCAGTTAAAAAGGACATCTATCAAAGTTTTCGAGATTATCCCGCCAAGAGTCAATACGGATTTAGGCAAAGGTCCAAGAGAAGATAAGGGACATATGCCTGCTGCTATCTCTGCCGGGCAGGTCGTTGAAACAGCTATAGACGCTCTGAAAAGCGATAAATATGAAATTGTCGTAGGCACGGCAAATGATCTGATACCCAGGTTCAGGAATAACCCCGACGAATTGTTTAAGATCATGAACGGAAGCTGACAAAAGCATTATCGCAGGATACAAAATAAGGGGGTAAATGCATGGCCAAGGTTGATACTGAACGCAGGGATAGAGTTTACATCGTTACGATCAACAGACCGGCGGTTCGTAATGCTGTGGATGCCGAAACTGCGGGATTGCTGGAAGACGCTGTTAATGTGTTTATAAGGGATGAGAAACTTCGTGTAATGGTTTTGACAGGCGCCGGCGATGTTTCCTTTTGTGCGGGTGCTGATTTAAAGGCGGCGGCAGGTCTGACTGCCAGGCCGGGTGCAGATAAATCGGGTCCGATGGGTTTTAGCAGGATTACCAGCGTTCAAAAACCGACTATAGCTGCCGTCAATGGTTTCTGTCTGGCAGGGGGGTTGGAACTGGCCTGTTGGTGCGATTTCCGCGTAGCGTCGGCAAATGCCAAGTTCGGCGTGGTAAACCGCCGCTGGGGGGTACCTCTTATTGACGGAGGGACGCAGCGGCTACCGAGTATAGTTGGGTTGGGAAATGCCCTGTACCTGATCGAGACAGGCGCCATGATAAATAGTGATCAAGCGCTCAGGATGGGACTGATACAGGAGATAGTTACCGAAGGGAAAGCCATCTCCCGGGCGCTCGAGCTTGCCGCTATCGTTTCTGCTTATCCCTGGACCAGCCTGGTAAATGACCGCCGTGCAGTCTACGAAGGTCTGGC